>NZ_AVOF01000264.1:0-4495 GCF_000465935.2 Pseudomonas sp. EGD-AK9 | reverse complement strand
GCCAGGCATCGACCTCGGCCAGGCTGAACGCCAGGTCGGCGCTGCCCAGCTCGAACAGCTCGCCCTCGAGCAGCAGCCGGGGCAGGTTGCAGGCCGGGCGCCGGCGGCTGCCGAGCCACCAGCTCAGCCCCGGCGCGGCGGCGGCGAGCAGGCGGTCGAAGCAGGCATCGAGTTCGGCGTCGGGCTCGCGCGGGTAATCGTCGAGCATGATCCACAGCGCGCGTGGCTCTTGCGCCAGCGCCGCCAGCAGCTGGGCCTCGGTGAAATCGGGCGGGTAGCCGAGGGCCACGGCGAGCTGTCGGCAGAATTCGCCCGCCGACCAGGCTTGGCCGGCGCAACCGAGCCACACCGGCAGGCGCCCGGCGGGACAGGCACGGGCGCAATCGGCGAGCAGCACCGACTTGCCGAAGCCGGCCGGCGCGATCAGCAGACGCAGGCGGCAATCCTGCTCGAGCAGGCGCAGGATCAACGGCTCGCGGCGAATGTGCCCCGGAGGCTGGCGCAGCGGCACGCCCTTGCCGCAGGACGGCACGACCAGGGGCGTGGAGGGAGCGTAAGCGGTCATAGCGGCTCTGAATTGTTCTTATGCGGGGACCGGCTGATTGCAGGCTAGTGCGCAATCCCCGCGGCCGACAGCTGTATCACCGGCCCTGATGAGGACCAATAAAAAAGGCGGCCCGCAGGCCGCCCGAACATGGAGAGACGCTTGACCCGGACTCAACGCACCCCGGCGGTACGCAGCGCGGCGGGCGTGTAGTCGGCGCCGGTGGCCTTGAAGCCGAAGGCGTAGGCGGACTTCTCCTCGTTCTTCATACCCAGCGCCAGATAGCGACCGGCGATCAGGTCGTACAGGGCTTCCAGGGTGTAGCCCGGCACCTTGTGGTTGTAGTAGCTCTGCGCATGCCCCTCGGCTACCCGCCACAGCTGGCCGCGGCCGTCGTAGTGGTCGACCAGCGCCAGCTGCCAGCTGTCCTCGTCGAAGTACATGTGGCGCTTGGCGTAGATGTGGCGCTCGCCGGACTTCAGCGTGGCCTCCACTTCCCAGACCCGGTGCAGCTCGTAGCGGGTCAGGTCCTGGTTGATATGCCCGGCCTTGAGCACGTCGTCGTACTTCAGCGTGGGCGAATCGAGCTTGTAGCTGTTGTAGGGGATGTACATCTCCTTCTTGCCCACCAGCTTCCAGTCGTAGCGATCCGGGGCGCCGGAGAACAGGTCGAAGTTGTCGGCGGTGCGCATCCCGTCGGCGGCGGTGCCGGGGCCGTCGTAGGCGACCTGCGGGGCGCGGCGCACGCGGCGCTGACCGGCGTTGTAGAGCCAGGCCAGGCGCGGCTCCTTGACCTGGTCGATGGTCTCGTGGACCAGCAGCACGTTGCCCGCCAGGCGCGCCGGCGCGGTCACCCGCTGCTTGAAGTAGAGCAGGACGTTGCTCGCCTTGTCCGCATCGATGTCGGGCATGTCGGCGGGAAACGCCACCTCGTCCTCGAACCGCACCAGGCTGTAGGAACCGCCGGTCTGCGGAGTGGCCTGGGTGATCCAGCGCCGCACGTTGCCGCCGCGGTAGCGGGTGATGTGGTTCCACACCACCTCGATGCCATTCTTGGGTATCGGGAAGGCGTAGTAGCGGCTGTCGGCGAAGTTCTGCAGGCCGTTGCCGCCGTCCACCGCCGTGGTATGGAGGGCGCTGCGCTTGGCTGCGGCGTAGATCTCGTCGGGCACCGCGGCGCTGCGATGAGTGGGGTAGACCGGGATCTTGTAGCTGTCGGCGTAGCGCTTGAGCATCGCCAGCTGGCCGGCGGACAGCTTGTCGCGGTACTGCTCGGCATTGGCCGCGGTGATGGTGAACAGCGGTTGCTCGGCGGCGAACGGGTCGGCGAGGAAGCCCTTGCCGTCGACCGCGCCGGCGTTGCTCGGCAGGCCGCCGGTCCAGGCGGGGATGCTGCCGTCGGCGTTGCCGGCCATCTCCGCGCCGAGCGGGGTCAGGCTGGCGCCCAGTTGCGCAGCCTCCTGTTCGGAGACGGCGGCCATCACACCGGTCGCCAGCAGGGTCAGGGCCAGCGCTCCGCTTTGCAGGATTCTTGTAGTTTTCATCGGGTACGGATCCTTTGCGCGTGGTTGATCAGAAGTTCACACCGAAGCTCAGGGCCACGAAGTCGCGATCGGTGATGGTGTTGTACTCACCGCCGAAGAAATCGGTGTAGCTGAGGCTGGCGTTGTAGGTGTTCTGGTAGTCGGCATTCAGGGCGATGCTGATGGCCTTGCTGCCCTCGTTGAAATTGGGCCCGTAGCCGTCGACGTCATGCGACCAGGCCACGCTCGGCGTCAGGTTGACCCCGGCGAAGACGTTGCTGTAGTCGGCGCTGGCGCGCAGGCGGTAGCCCCAGGAGGTGTCGGTGTGGAAGCCGTCACCCTGGCATTCGTCCGGGTTGGCGGCATTGAACGCGGCGCACACACCCGGCGCGCTGAACTCGCCGGCACCGTAGATCGGGTCGCGGCCGAAGCGCAGCTCGCTGGGGTCGTCCTTGATCCCGCCGATGTGGTTCCAGCCCACCTCGCCGAGCAGGGTCAGGCGGCTGGCGCCGAGCACTCGATCGATGAACTGCACCGCGGTGAGCTGTGCCTGGGTGAAGGGCTTGCGCTCGTAGCCGTGGAGATCGGCGCTGGCGACGTTCTGCGCGTGACCGCTCTCGAACACCGGGTTGAACGGCAGGCCGAGGGCGGCGAAGGACAGGTCGGTGGAGTTGATCTGCATCGGCATGTTCGGCCGGTAGCTGATCTCGCCGGACAGCGCGGTGCCGCCGACGTTGGTCTGGAAGCTCAGGCCGTAGAGGCGGATGTCCTCCGGGTACTCGATGAAGTAGCGCGCGTTCGGCGCACCGGGAATGAAGCTGACGAAGTTCGGCGTGGTGGTGCGGATGGTGCTGAACACCGGGTTGCGGCTGTGGTAGTTCAGTGCGTAGAGGCCGAACTCGGTGTCGTTGAGCTGTTCGGCGAACCAGCGCAGGGCCAGGCCGTACTGGCCGCTGTCGCGCGCGTCGCGGTCCCCGGCGCGGGGAATGTAGGCGTTGTCGACGAAGGAGTTGGTCGACTCGCCCGGCGGCAGGTCCGGGCCGAACACCACGAGACGATCCTCGCAGCCGTCGGCGACCACGTCGGAGGTGGAGAAGAAGGTGCCGCAGTTGTCGACCACGGTCTGGTCCCACTCCAGCTGATAGAACACCTCGGCCGAGAAGTTGTCGCTCAGGCTCTGCGAGACGTAAAGCATGTTGACCGGAATCAGACCTTCCTTGATCTCGGCGCCGGGGCGGCGGAAGGCGGCGACGTCGATGGGGTTGATCGAGTTGATGCTGTTGCCGATAAAGGTGCTCTCGCCCCAGCTGACCACCTGCTTGCCGACCCGCACGCTGCCCGGCAGATCGCCGAGGCTGTAGTTGTGGTAGATGAAGGCGTCGAGGATTTCCGCACCTGAACTTTGCGCGGCGGTTTTGCGGTTGTGATCCTCGATGTCGTAGAACAGCCGGCTCTCGTCCTTGGTCTCGAAGTCGTACCAGTACTTGCCGCGGACGAATACACCGGTGTCGCCGTACTTCAGCTCGAGGTCGTGAATGCCCTTGAAGATCTTCGAGAAGGTCTCGCCCTTCTTGAAGTTCAGCCGGCCGTCGTCCGAGGTGCGCGAGGAGGCCTTGCCGCCACTGGCGACGGAGACGAAATCCGGGTCCGCGCCACGCACCGACCAGCTGGCGCCGACCGACAGCGAGCTGTCGAACTGGCCCTCGATCTCGCCGATATTGAAGGTGATGGCCTGCGCGGGGGCGGCGAATCCGACGGCGATGGCCAAGGCCAAGGTGTGCGGCTGGAAGATTCCGGGCCCTGTTGTTCTTGTCATGCGGGTCTCCTGAGATTGGGGTGCGACTGCCCTGCACCCTACGCAGCGACCGACGCCCGGATAAGCGCACCAAGGAGGGATTTCATCTGTCGCCCGAAAGTATGAATGGCGCCCTGGCGCGGGCGGCACGCGCCCACCCTCAGGCTGCTGAATGACGGAACATCAGGCCAACGGGGAACTTTCCCAGGGGGCGGGCCGGTATTGCGTGGTGTTCAGCGCCAGCGATCGAGCAGGTTGACCGCCAGGCGATCCAGCCAGCCCCACAGGCGCTGCTGCAGGCGCCCCCACCAGGGCCGCGCGCGCCACTCGTCGAGGGTGATCTCGGCGCTGGCGGCAAAGTCGGCGACGAAGCTGGCCGTCACCGCGGCGGTCAGCTCGGGGTCGAGCGCCTCGAGGTTGGCATCGAGGTTGAAGCGCAGGTTCCAGTGGTCGAAGTTGCACGAGCCGACGCTGACCCAGTCGTCCACCAGCACCATCTTCAGGTGCAGGAAGCGCGGCTGGTACTCGAAGATGCGCACCCCGGCCTTGAGCAGGCGCGGGTAGTAGCGCTGGCCGGCGAAACGCACCGGCGGGTGGTCGGTGTGCCGGCCGGTCAGCAGCAGGCGCACCTCG
>NZ_AVOF01000263.1:0-24061 GCF_000465935.2 Pseudomonas sp. EGD-AK9 | reverse complement strand
CGTGGGTGACGCCGGGTAGCGCGGCGATTCCGGCGGCCAGGCTGCAGGCAACGAACAGGGGGGTATGGCACATGAGCATTGTCATCTCTTTATTCTTATCTTCGACAGGTGGGGAATCGGCGGCGCGCAGGCGCCGCCACTGACAACGCCGCACCATGGCTGGCGCAGCATCGTTTGGCTGGCCGTTACGGCCTAGTTCAGTGCCGCGCGACTGGCAACGCCGTCCACCAGGCGCTGAATGCCCAGCGGGTTGGCGTCCTGCAGGGCTTCGGGGAGCACCTCGTCCGGGTAGTTCTGGTAGCACACCGGGCGCAGGAAGCGATTGATCGCTAGGGTGCCGACCGAGGTACCACGGGCATCGGAAGTCGCCGGGTAGGGCCCACCATGCACCATGGAATCGCACACCTCGACGCCGGTCGGGTAGCCGTTGAGCAGCACGCGACCGGCCTTCTCTTCCAGCAGTGAAAGCAGCCCGCGATGGGCCAGCAGGTCGTTGCGTTCGGCGATCAGGGTGGCGGTCAGTTGCCCGTGCATGCTTTGCAGCGCGCGGGTCAGTTCGACGCTATCGGCCACTTCCACCACGATGGTGGTCGGCCCGAAGACTTCTTCCTGCAGCAGATGATCGCCTTCGAACAGCATGCTCACGTCGGCCTTGAACAGCTGCGGCTGCGCCTGGTTGCCGGCCCGCTCGTTGCCAGCCAGGCGGCTGACCCTGGCATGGCCCAGCAGTTGCGCCACGCCATTGGCATAGCTGCGCAGGGTACCGGCGTTGAGCATGGTCTGCGCCGGCTGGCTGGCGATGGCGTCGCTCAGTTGCGCGACGAATTCGCTGAACTCGGCACTGCGGATGCCGATGACCAGGCCGGGCTTGGTGCAGAACTGGCCACAGCCCAGTACCACGGAGCCGGCCAGTTCCTTGGCCACGCTGGCGCCACGTGCCTGCAACGCGCCAGGCAGGATGACCACCGGGTTGACGCTGGACATCTCGGCGAACACCGGAATCGGCTGCGGGCGAGCGGCGGCCAGGTCGCACAGGGCACGGCCGCCCTTGAGCGAGCCGGTGAAACCGACGGCCTGGATCGCCGGGTGCTTGACCAGCGCCTCGCCGACGCCGGAGCCGAAGATCATGTTGAACACGCCCTTGGGCATGCCGGTCTTGTCCGCGGCGCGAATGATCGCATCGGCCACGCACTCGGCGGTTGCCATGTGCCCGCTGTGCGCCTTGAACACTACCGGACAGCCGGCGGCCAGGGCCGAAGCGGTATCGCCGCCGGCGGTGGAGAACGCCAGCGGGAAGTTGCTGGCACCGAACACCGCGACCGGGCCGACGCCGATCTGGTACTGACGCAGGTCCGGGCGCGGCAGCGGCTGGCGCTCCGGCAAGGCGCGGTCGATACGCGCGCCGTAGAAGTCGCCACGCCGCAGCATCTTGGCGAACAGGCGCATCTGCCCGCTGGTGCGGCCGCGCTCGCCCTGGATGCGGGCCGCCGGCAAGGCGGTCTCGCGGGTCACCAGGGCGACGAAGTCGTCACCGAGGGCGTCGATCTCGTCGGCGATGGCTTCGAGGAATTCGGCGCGGCGCACGGCCGACAGGTTGCGAAACTGCGGGTAGGCTGCAGCTGCGGCCTGGGCAGCGGCAGCCACCTCGTCGGGCGTGGCCTGAATGAAGGCATAGGGCAGCGCTTCGCCGCTGCTGGCGTCGAAGCTCTTGTGCTCGATGCTGCCGGCGGCGCGGCGCTCGCCGCCGATGTAGTTGTGACCAATCAGATTCAGCATGGCGTTCTCCTGCCAGGGGAAGCGGCGGCGCTGACGCCACCGGTATTGGATCAATGGGTAAGCCCCCGGCCTGGTGGGCCGAGGGTTGGCAACCGGCTATGCGGTTGCCGGACGAGTACTGGAGAGAAGCGGCCCGGCCCCTCGTGAGGACGCGGACCGGTCCGACGTTACAGCGCGCGCACCCCCCCGACGGCGATGCCGGGCGCCTGCACGCGGATGCCGTTGCGCAGCGGCTCGCCCAGGGCGTCCAGGCTGACCTCGAAGGTGTCGCCCGGTTGCGCCTTGACGCCATCGGCGAACGACAGGGTCGCGGTGCCGAAGAAGTGCACGTGGACGTCGCCCGGACGCAGGAACTGGTGGTACTTGAAGTGGTGGTATTCGAGGTTTTCCAGGCTGTGGCACATGTTGTCCTCGCCGGAAAGGAACTCCTTCTCCCACAGCACCTGTCCGCCACGACGGATGCGGCTGATGCCGGACAGGTGACGCGGCAGCTCGCCGATCAGCATTTCCGGGCCGAAGGCGCAGAAGCGCAGCTTCGAATGGGCCAGGTACAGGTAGTTCTTGCGCTCGACCACGTGGTCGGAGAACTCGTTGCCCAGGGCGAAGCCAACGCGATACGGCTGGCCGTCGTCGGCAACCACATACAGGCCCGTGAGTTCCGGCTCCTCGCCGAAGTCCTCGGCGAAATCGGGCACCGGGAAGTCCTCGCCCGGGCGCACCACGATGCTGCCGTCGCCCTTGTAGAACCACTCCGGCTGCGCGCCGGCGATGCCTGCGGCCGGGCGACCGCCAGCCATGCCCCACTGGAACATCTGCATGGTGTCGGTGAGCTTGCCTTCAGCCTGCTGCGCTTCGACCTGCTGGTGCATCTTGTCGCGGGTCGAGGCGCTGCCCAGGTGGGTCAGGCCGGTGCCGGACACCAGGCAGTGCGCCGGGTCGGCATGATCCAGCGGCGCCAGCACGCGGCGCTGCTCGAGCAGCTCGACGTACAGCGGGCCGGGCTCGACGCCCAGGCGCTCGATCTCGACGATCAGGCCATGACCGTTGCGGATCGCCTGCAGCGCCAGCTCGCGGGTGCTGGCAACGCCCTTGACCACGCTGATGCGCTCGCCACCGACGACGCCGACCTGACGTTGGCCCTGTTCGCTTTCAAACTGAATCAGCCGCATCGCATTACTCCCGTTGTTCTTGTTCGCCGCCACTGCGGCTTGCTGGCGGGCACTTTAAAAACTGCCCGGAGTGCTGCCTAATGAAAGCTTCTGATTAGGTGATAACTTTTCGTCATCCCATATGCTGCCGCCACTGAGTCACATCGTTTCGCGCCTGCGTATCCGCCAGCTGCGCCTGCTGATCGCCCTCGACGAACTGGGCACGCTGCACCGCGCCGCCGAACGCATCGCCATCAGCCAGCCCGGCGCCACCAAGGCCCTGCACGAGATCGAAACGACCTTCGGTTTGCCGCTGTTCGTGCGCAGCGCCCAGGGCCTGCAAGCCAACGAGCTGGGGCGCTGCGTGATCCGCTACGCCCGGTTGATCCATAACGATCTGGCCCATCTGCACGAGGAAATGCAGGGCATCCTGCAAGGGCATGGCGGACACCTGGCCGTTGGCACCATTGCCGGCTCGGTGCCACTGGTGCTGCGTGCACTCACCGGGCTGCGGCAGGTGCAGCCGGACATTTCGGTGCAGGTCGTCGAGGACATCAGCCCGCGCCTGCTCAAACTGCTCGACGAGGGCCGGCTCGATCTGGCCATCGCCCGCACCAGCGGTAGCCAGAACCCGGATGCCTACGAGAGCCTGAGCCTGCACCCGGAGCGCCTGGCGCTGGTGGCCAGCCCGCAGCACCCGCAACAGCACAACCCGGCGCTGAGCCTGGCCGAGCTGGGCACCTGCAGCTGGGTGGTCTACCCCACCGGCACGCCGATGCGCACGGTGCTGGAGCGCGAGTTCGGCGAGGCCGGATTGGAATTCCCGCGCTACCCACTGGAAACCTCCTCGACCTTCACCATGCTCAGCCTGCTTCAGGAGGATCCGCAGCTGGTGGCGGTGATGCCGCACTCCATCGCCTGCTCCAGCGAGGGCTTCGGCCTGCTGCGCCGCCTGCCGCTGGAGCTGCAGGCGCGCAACGAACCCTGTGCCATCATCCATCGCCGGGGCAGCAACCTGTCGCCGCTGGCCGCGCTGTTGCTGGAGCATTTGCGCAGCGAGCAGCAGGCACTGGCCGAGGAGTAAGGGCGCGGCAGATGCCCCGGATTTCATCCGGGCTACTGGGCTAATCGGCGCCTGCGACACACCCTACAACCGCTGGCGTCGCGCCAGGTTGTCGATAAGCGCCAGCAGGCCGAAACGCCAGGGCGCCAGGGCGCTGCTGTGCTGCACGCGGTTGTGCAATCCGCCGAGTTGGCGGCTGCTGATGCTGACCCAATCGCCCAGCTTGTGGGTGAAGCCGTTGCCCGGCTGATCGCGATCCTCGGTGGGGGCGAACAGCGTACCCAGGTACAGCAGGAAACCATCGGGGTACTGGTGGTTGTCGTTCAGCGTCTGCCCGACCAGATCCAGCGGGTCGCGGCTGATCTGGTTCATGCTGCTGCGGCCGTTGAGCACGAAGCCGTCCTCGCCTTCCACGCGCAGATCCACCTCGCAGTTGCGCACGTCGTCGATGCCGAAGCCCTCATCGAACAGGCGGATGAACGGGCCAATGGCGCACGAGCCGTTGTTATCCTTGGCCTTGCTCAGCAGCAGCGCGCTGCGGCCTTCGAAGTCGCGCAGGTTGACGTCGTTGCCGAGCGTGGCGCCGAGCACCTGCCCCTGGCTGTTGACCACCAGCACCACCTCCGGCTCGGGGTTGTTCCACGCCGAGCCCGGGTGGATGCCGATGTCCATGCCGCTGCCCATGGCCGCCAGTACCGGCGCCTTGGTGAATACCTCGGCATCCGGGCCGATGCCCACTTCCAGGTACTGCGACCAGAGGCCTTTCTCCAGCAGCAGGGCCTTCAGTCGCGCGGCGTTTGCCGAGCCCGGCACGATGCTGCGCAGGTTGTCGCCGATCACCGCGCGGACCTGTTCGCGGATCTCTTCGGCGCGCTGCGGGTCGCCGCCGGCGCGCTCCTCGATCACCCGCTCGACCATACTCGCGGCGAAAGTCACGCCCGCAGCCTTGATCACCTGCAGATCCACCGGCGCCAGCAGGCTGGGAAACAGTGGGTCGCGCACGCTGCCGCTGTTGGCCAATAGTTCCTCGACGCTACAGATGCGCGGCGCCTGCAGCGAGCGCAAGCGGCCCAGCAGGTCGTCGAGCTCGCACAGGCCGGCCAGGGTCGGCGACAGCGCGCTGAGGTCGAACACGCCCTCCTCGCGCAGCAGCACGGGCGCCGGCCC
This sequence comes from Pseudomonas sp. EGD-AK9, assembly GCF_000465935.2. Classification (NCBI taxonomy): domain Bacteria; kingdom Pseudomonadati; phylum Pseudomonadota; class Gammaproteobacteria; order Pseudomonadales; family Pseudomonadaceae; genus Pseudomonas; species Pseudomonas sp. EGD-AK9. The sequence continues at coordinate 18,907 of NZ_AVOF01000263.1, read as the reverse complement.
GGGGACGGCCGCAGGCAGCCAGATGCGCGCCAGCAGGGTGCCGGCGAGGCCATCCTCGGGCAGCGTGTTGTCGGGGGTGAGAATCAGCGGACGGGCCATGGCGGAACTCTTCAGTGGTCGATAAGGGCGGCCGCCGCGCATCCATCAATGGAGGCCACGGCCGGTGCTGTGCGACCATAGCCAAGCGTTCGCGCGTCCGACCAATGACGAATCCTCAGCGCCCGATACACGCTGGTTATCGCCCACCTCTCCAGGGAGTCCCGTACCCGTGAGCCTGAGCAAGCTTCCCGCCATGCACAACTGGCTGCGCCTGCGCCATCTGCAACTGATCGAGACCCTCGCCGATACCGCCAACATGCACGCCACCGCGCAGCAGATGGGCCTCAGCCAACCGGCGGTGAGCAAGATGCTGCGCGAGATCGAGCAGTTGCTCGACTTCCCCCTGTTCGAGCGCCAACCGCGCGAACTGGTGGCCACCGAACTCGGCCAGGTGGTGATCGCCTTCGCCCGGCGCACGCTGAACGACTGCCGGCACTTCGCCCAGGAGCTCAATGCCCTGCGCCACGGCGGCTACGGCCACCTGCGCATCGGGGCGATCTTCGCCGCCACCGCGCAGGTGGTGCCGCAAACCCTGCTGCGCCTGAAACGGCAGCGCCCCCTGCTGACCATCGAACTGCTCGAACACACCAGCGACCAGTTGCTGCAGATGCTCCTGCACAAGCAGCTTGACCTGGTCATCGGCCGCTTCACCGAACCCCGCCAGCAGGAACACTTCGAGTACCAGGAACTGGCCAGCGAGCCGTTCCTGCTCTGCGCCGACCCGAGCCATCCGTTGGCTCGCGAGGCGGCGCCGGCAGCGCGCGACCTGGAGCAGTGGCCCTGGGTGGTCTATCCGCCGCACACGCCGCTGCGCCGGATGATCGAGCAGGCCTTCTCCGATGCCGGCATCGCCTTCCCGGTCAATCGGGTGGAAACCGCCTCCGTGCAGTCGAGCCTGCACCTGCTGCATCACAGCCCGGCCCTGGCCCTGCTGCCCGAGGCCATCGTCCTACAGCAAGTCGCCCTCGGCCAACTGGTTCTGCTGCAGCCCCCGCTGCAGACGCCCTCGCTGGGCTACGGTCTGATTCGCCGCCGTGACGAGCCGCTGTCGAGCAATGCCGAGCAGTTCTGCGCAGCCCTGCGCCAGACCCTCGATGAAGCCAGATAACCGTTCGTTATGAGTCGATGACAAAGCCTCATTAGACAGTCGGACTTGTCAGACAATAGCTTGCTCCCATGCCCTGCCCTTCGGCACGGGTTATCGCCGGCGGACGCCTTGCTGCGCCGCGGCGATCACTGACAATAATTTCAACAGGTGACTGTCATGCTTTCCTACCAGGCTGTGCGCGCCTCGCGCCGTACCTTGAAATCCCTGCTGCTCTCCGCGCTGTTCATCTCGCCCATGGCCATGGCTGCCTACCCGGAAAAACCCATCCAGCTGATCGTGCCCTGGGCGGCAGGCGGCGGCAGCGACGCCGCCGCGCGCGGCATCGCCGCAGCGCTGGAACAGGAACTGGGCGTCACCATCAACGTGGTCAACCGGGCCGGCGGTAACGGCGTGGTCGGCCACAGCGTGATGACCACCGCCAAGCCCGACGGTTACACCCTGGGCTTCATCACCGGCGAACTGAACATGATGCACTGGCAGGGGCTGACCAAGCTGACCTACAAGGACTTCACCCCGATCGCCATGACCAACTACGACTATCCGGGCGTCCAGGTGGCAGCGGATGCGCCGTACAACAGCGTCGACGAACTACTCGACACCATCCGCAACGAACCCAAGGGCACCATCAAGGCGTCCGGCACCGGTCTGGGCGGCATCTGGCACGTGGCCTTCTCCGGCCTGCTGCTGGAACAGGGCATCGACCCGCAGAAGATCACCTTCGTGCCGAGCCAGGGCGCCGCACCGGCCATGGTCGAACTGGCCGCCGGCAGCATCCAGCTGGTGCCGACCTCGGTACCGGAAGCCCGCTCGATGATTGAGGCGGGCAAGGCCAAGGGCCTGGCGATCCTCTCGCCGGAGCGCAATCCGGCCTTCCCGGATATCCCCACCCTCAAGGAAACCCTGGGCAGCGACTACTCCCTGGGCGAGTGGCGCGGCGTCGCCGGGCCGAAGAACCTGCCGCCGGAAATCGTCGCCAAGCTCGAAGCGGCGCTGGAGAAAGCCTACAACTCCGCGACGTACCAGGACTACATGCGCAAACTCGGCTTCGGCATGGAGTGGCGCAACGCCGCCGACTTCAGCGCCTTCCTCGAGGAAAACAACGCCTACATGGGGGGCATCATCGAAAAGATCGGCATGAAGAGATAACCCCCTGCCCGCCTCGACGCCCCCTCCGGGGCGTCGACCGTTTTGCCCGGCTGGATGAGACAGCACCATGAAAGACCTCGTATTCGGCGTGATTTTCGTCGCTCTAGGCATTGCCGTCTGGCTGTTGGCCCGCGAATTCCCCGCGGTGCCCGGCATGCGCTACGGTGCCGATCTGTTCCCCACCCTGATTGCCATCGGCATGGCCGGCGGCGGAACCCTGTTGAGCCTCGGCGCCCTGCGCCAACTGCGCACCAACGGCGCCGCCGTGCGTGTCGCCGCGACCATCGCCCCGTCCAGTTTCGCCGTGCTGCTGCCCTGCGCCCTGGTCGTGGCCTACATCTATTTCAGCGAGACCCTCGGCGCCGCCCCGATGATGCTGCTGATCATGCTGGTGCTGCTGATCCAGCGTGGCGTACGCGTGCTGCCCGCCATCGCGGTCAGCGTGGTGGCCACCGCGGTGATCAGTTATTCCTTCGGACATTTGCTCAAAGTTCCCCTGCCCGTCGGGCCCCTAGGTTTTTAAGGAGCCACGCATGAACGCACTACTGGACGGCATCCTGCTCGTCTTCAACTTCCAGACGCTCCTGGTGATCCTGCTCGCGGCCCTGTTCGGGGTCTTCGTCGGCGCCATTCCCGGGCTTTCCGCGACCATGGCCGTGGCCCTGCTGGTGCCCATCACCTTCGCCATGGAACCGACCGCCGCCATCGCGGCGATCATCACCACCGCGGCCATGGCCATCTTCGCCGGCGACATCCCCGGCACCTACCTGAACATCCCCGGCACCCCCGCCTCGGCGGCCTATGTCGGTGATTCCGCGGCCCTGGGCCGCATGGGGCGCGCCCGTGAGGCCCTAGGGCTGAACGTCACCTGCTCGGTGATCGGCGGCCTGGTGGGCACCCTGGTGCTGGTGATGATCGCGCCGTCCTTGGCCGAATTCGCTCTCAATTTCAGCTCCTTCGAGTACTTCTGGCTGGCCGTGCTCGGTCTCGGCAGCGCTGTGTTCATCTCCCAGGGCTCGGCGACCAAGGGCTTCCTGTCGCTGATGGTCGGCCTGCTGTTGGCGACCGTCGGCCTGGATCTGGTCACCGGCGCCCCGCGCTTCACCTTCGATGTGCCGGATCTGATGGGCGGCATCAACTTCATCCCGGTGATGATCGGTTTCTTCGCCATGTACGAGGTGATGAAGCTCTACAGCCTGCCCAGGGCAGACGGCGAACGCCCGGCGCAGAGCATCGCCCCGCAGCACGGCAGCGTGTTCGGCAAGGTTCCCGGCCATCTCAGGCGCTACTGGAAGAACGTGATTCGCGGCAGCAGCCTGGGCGCCTTCATCGGCTCCCTGCCGGGCGCCGGCGCCGACATCGCCGCCTGGATCGCCTATGCGCTGAGCAAGAAGCGCTCGAAGACACCCGAAGTCTATGGCACTGGCCACGTCGAGGGGCTGGTCGACGCCAGCTCGGCGAACAACTCGGCGGTCGCCGGCGCCTGGGTGCCCGCCCTGGTGTTCGGCATCCCCGGCGACTCGATCACCGCCATCGTCATCGGCGTGCTGTACATGAAGGGCATGAACCCCGGCCCGACCATCTTCATGGACAACAGCGCCATGGCCTACGGCCTGTTCACCGCCTTCTTCGTCGCCAACCTGATCCTCCTGCCCATCGGCTACCTGGCGATCCGCGGTGCCCACGTGTTCGCCGTGACGCCGACCCGGGTGCTGATGCCGATCATCCTGTGCTTCTGCATCGTCGGCGCCTTCGCCATCAACAACAGCCTCACCGATGTCTGGATCATGTTGGCCTGCGGCGTTGCCGCCTACCTGATCGCCAGCGCCGACTTCCCCATCGCCCCGGCGATTCTCGGCCTGGTGCTGGGCAACATCCTGGAAACCAACTTCATGACCTCGATGATCAAGGCCGACGGCAACCTGCTGGCCTTTGTCGAACGGCCGATCAGCATCGGCCTGGCGCTGCTGGTGCTGCTGATCGCCCTGTTCCCGTTGCTCGCCAAGCTCTGGCGCACACGCTACCCCGGCGCCCTCCCCCCGACCAAGGAAGCCATCGAATGAGCCGTATCGCCCCGCAACAACTCGAACGCTTCGTCGAGCGACTGTTCCTCCACGCCGACGTTAGCCCGGAAGTGGCCAGCGTGGTCAGCCGGGTGCTGGTGGAAGGCGACCTGCTCGGCCACCACACACACGGCGTGAAACTGGCCCAGGGCTATCTGCGCGATCTGCGCAGCGGCCACGCCAAAGGCCAGGCCGCCAGCCTGCAGGTCGTGCGCCAGAGCCCGGCGGTGGTGCTCTACGACGCCGACTACCTGCTCGGCCCCTACTGCGTGGAACAGGCGCTGGATTTCACCGCCCGGGCCGCGCGCACCTTCGGCATCGGCGTCGCCAGCATCCGCCGCTCGCACCATATCGCCTGCCTGGCCGCCTACCTGCAACGCTACACCGAGCAAAACCTAATCCCCCTGGTGCTCACCTCCGACCCGGCGGTCGCCTCGGTGGCGCCGCACGGCGGGCTGGACCCGGTGTACACGCCGAACCCGCTCGGCATCGGCATCCCCACCGGGGACAAGCCGGTGCTTATCGACGTCAGCATGTCGACCATCACCAACGGCCTGGTCAACAAGACCCACCAGGCCGGCGGCCAGCTGGAACATGCGGCGCTGATCGACCAGGACGGCCAGCCAACGCGCGACACCGCGACCTTCTTCGCCACGCCACCGGGCGCCATCCTGCCCCTGGGCAGCCTGGAGTTCGGCCACAAGGGCTTCGCCCTCGGGACCCTGGTGGAAGCGCTGACCGCCGGCCTGGGCGGCTTCGGCCGCAAGGACGGCGTCAAGCAATGGGGCGCCGCCGTCACCGTGCTGACCTTCGACCCGGCCTTCTTCGGCGGCGTCGAGGAGCTGAAAGCGGAGATGGATCACTTCGTTGCAGCCTGCCTGGAAAGCCGCCCGCGCGTGGCACAGAGCCCGGTGCGCATGCCGGGTCACGCCGGCATCGCGCGCCGGACGAAGGCCTTCGAGCAGGGGCTGGAGCTGCCGGAGGATGTGCTGGCGGCGTTGCGTACCGCGGCCAACGAGGCCGGCAGCGATTGGCCGTTCTGATTGCTCCGATCGGTTAGAAAAACGCCGCGATGCCCTTGCAGGGTCGCGGCGTTTTTTATGGGCTTGTGCCCCTGTAGCAGCGGACTTATCCGCGAACTCGATTCTTCGCCCGACCGTTCCTACACAAGCTGGCTCGGCGTATCGACACCTAATACGTAGGCTTGTCGGGCGATGGGCTGCCCCGGATTGCACCCGGGCTGCGAAAACATGAAGGTCAGCGGAATAAAAAATAGCCGGGAGCCATCTTCAACGTGGTGTACAACGCCCCCGGAGGGTGGCTACCAAAGGATGGCAGGTCATAAAAAGCTGCCTCGCACCCGAAGATTCGTGGGTGGATGCGAGGCAGTTGGAAAACTAGCGACGAATGGCTTCGGCCAAGCCGCGCCAGATGGGGTCGTGGATCAGATCGGGCGTCAGCTCCTCCAGGCTGCTGCAGCCCAGCAGCCCCAGGGAGCGGTCCATCTCGCTACGCAGAATCTCGATCGCGTGACTGGCCCCCGGGCCTTTGCCCGCGGCCAGGCCATACAGACCCGCACGCCCCAGGAACACCCCATCGGCGCCCAACAGACGTGCCTTGAGAATGTCCGTGCCGCGGCGGAAGCCACCATCGAGGAACACGCTAACGCGCCCCTTGAGCTGCCGCGCGATGAGCGGCAGCACCTCCATGGCCGACACTGCGCCATCGAGCTGGCGGCCGCCATGGTTGGACAGCACCACGCCATCGACGCCGTACTTGATCGCCTGGGGCGCATCGTCCGGGTGCATCAGGCCCTTGACGATCAACTTGCCGGGCCACAGGTCGCGCAACCAGGCGATGTCCTGCCAGCTCAGGGTGGCGTCCAACTCCTGGCCGATGGCGCTGGCCGCGCCTTTCACCGAGTCCTGTCCTGGCTGCAACAGATTGCCCAGGTTCTTGAAACGCGGTACGCCATGGGGTACCAGCACATCCCAGACCCAGCCGGGATGGGCCGCGACGTCCAAGGCATTGCGCAAGTCGAGCTTCAGCGGCCGACGGTAGTTGCGCCGATCCCATTCACGATTGCCGAGAATCGCACTGTCGGTGGTGACCACTATGGCCTCCAGTTCCAGCGCCTTGCAGCGCGCCACCAGATCGGCAACGTGCTGGCGGGTGCGGTACAGGTAAATTTGCATCCAGGCACGCACCCCGTCGATGGCAGCGATCTCTTCGATGGCGATGGTGGACGCATTGCTCAGCACGAAGGGAATACCGGCACGGCTGGCTGCCTGGGCCAGGTGCCAATCGCCACGATCGGTCAGCAGGCCGTTGAAGCCGGTCGGCCCGATCAGAAACGGCATGCTCGCGGGGCGCTCGAAGAAACGACAGCTAAGGTCGCGCTGGCCGACATCGACCAGCGTACGCGGCTGCAGGGTGATGCCCTCGAATACGCTGCGGTTCCGCCTGAGCGTCACCTCGTCATCGGCGCCGCCCTCGACGTACTCGAAGGAAAAGTTCGGCAGCCGGCGGCGCGCCATCTCGCGCAACTCGTCAATATTCAGCGCACGGCGAAAATCGCGCCCTGGGTACAGGCGTCGTTGCATGTTCAAACCTCATCTCGTTCAGGTACGGGGGCGACAGGCGCCGCCCAATGTTCAACGCTGCCAGGCCACCACGTCCTGGCACTGTTCGCCGAGGCCGCTGATGCTCAGGCGCATGCGGTCGCCGGGCTTGAGGAACTGCGGCGGCTGCATGCCGGCGCCGACGCCCGGCGGGGTACCGGTGCAGATCACGTCGCCGGGGTTGAGGGTCATGAACTGACTGATGTAACTGACGATCTCGTCGACGGCAAAGATCATGGTGCGGGTGTTGCCCTGCTGACGCAGCTCGCCGTTGACACTCAAACGCAGGTCCAGGTCGCGCAGGTCGGCGATCTCGTCGGCCGTGACCAGCCACGGGCCGATCGGCGCGAAGGTGTCGCAGCCCTTGCCCTTGTCCCAGGAACCGCCGCGTTCGTGCTGGAAGGCGCGCTCGGACACATCGTTGACGATGCAGTAGCCGGCCACATGCTCCAGCGCCTGCTCGCGCTCGACATAGTGCGCCCGGCGGCCAATGACGATGCCCAACTCCACTTCCCAGTCGGTCTTCTGTGAGCCGCGCGGAATGATCACCCTATCGTTCGGCCCGCAGATCGCACTGGTGGCTTTCATGAACAGCACCGGTTCGCTGGGCACCGGCAGGTTGGATTCCTTGGCGTGATCGGCGTAGTTCAAGCCGACGCACACCAGCTTGCCGATATTGGCGATGGGCGCACCGATGCGCACCTCGCCCTCGACCCGCGGCAGGCTGGCCGGATCCAGCGCGCGCAGCTCGTCGAGCGCCTTGCGCTCCAGCGTACGCGGGCTGATGTCGAGCACCTGCTGGCTCAGGTCGCGCAGGCTGCCGTCGGCGGCCAGCAGCGCGGGCTTCTCCTGGCCCGGAGGACCGTAGCGCAACAGTTTCATGCCGGCTCCTCCTGCGCGACGCGCACGCGTACGCCGTTGATCTCGCCCAGCACGTCGAACAGGCGCGGCACGTACTTGTCGCCGTGGCCGAGCGCCTTGGCCAGCATGAACGTCTGGTACACCGCATCGGCAACCATGCCGGTGCTCGGTGTGGTCTTGGTCAGTTCGGTGTAATAGCGCATGTCCTTTTCGCAGTTGGCCAGGGCGAACTGCTGCCCGGAGTCGTCGCCGCGCAGGACATAGGGCACGATCCGCTCGAAGGTGCGACTGTAACCGCCGCTCATGCTGCAGATTTGCGCGAAGGCGGCGAGGTCGATGCCGTTCTTCGCCGCGGTACAGAAGGCCTCGGCGAGGATGGTGGCATTGCCCTGGGAGATGAAGTTGTGGATCACCTTGGCCTTGTGCCCGGAACCCAGCGGGCCGAGGTGGTGAATGGTCTCGGCGAAACATTCGAGCAGCGGACGCACCCGTTCCAGCACGGCGGCATCGCCGCCGGCGAGTACGTTCAGGCGCCCGGCCAGGGCATCCTTGGGCGTGCGGTTGACCGGCGCGTCCAGGTAGTGACCGCCCCGTGCGACGACCAGCGCCGCCACGTCCGCGGTGCGATTCGGATCGCCGGTGCTGCAGTCGACCACGATCTGCCCGGGACGCAGACCCGCCAGCACGCCCTGCTCGCCAGCCAGGATGCGACTGACCTCGGCCGTGCCCGGCAGGCACAGCAGCACCACCTCGACTGCGCGGGTCAACTCGGCGGCATTGGCGAACTCGCGCGCGCCCTTGCCGACCAGGTCCTCGACCGGCTGGCGATTGCGGTGCGCCATGACGCCGAGACCGAAGCCCTTGCTCTGGATATTGCTGGCCATGGCATGGCCCATCAACCCGAGGCCGATGAACCCGACATTAATAGTTGTCATGAAAATCCACCTTGCATATATGGCGGCGGCCGGCACGGGAACGTACCGGCCAGGTAGCGGAGTTACCGAACGCTGCGCACCTTGGCGATTTCGGCGTTCATTTCGGCCATCAGCTCGGGGCCGTAGTCGGCGATCAGCTTCTCGACGGCCGGACGCACCTGCTCACGCATGCGCTCGATTTCTTCCGGCGCCACTTCGTTGATCTGCATGCCCAGCTTGGCCAGCGCCTCGCGCGAGCTGACGTCCATCTCGCGGGAAACCTTGCGCTCGTAGGCCTGCGCCTCCAGGGCGGCGCTGCGCACCAGCTCGCGCTCGGTGGCGTTGAGCTTGTCCCAGGTCCGCTTGCTGAAGATCGCCACCAGCGGGTCGTAGAAGTGGCCGGTCAGCGACAGGTACCTCTGCACTTCGTAGAACTTCGAGGTCTCGATAGCCGCCAGCGGGTTTTCCTGGCCATCCACGGTGCGGGTTTCCATGGCGGTGTACAGCTCGGTGAACGACAGCGGCACCACGTTGGCGCCCAGCGCCTTGAACGACTCGATGGCGGTGGGAATCTGCTGCAGGCGCAGCTTCAGGCCCTTGATGTCTTCCAGCGTCTGCACCGGATGCTTGCTGTTGGTGACATGGCGGAAACCGTGGTCCCAGTAGCCCAGGCCGATCAGCCCATGCGGCTCCAGCTTGGTCAGCAGGTTCTGCCCGGCCGGGCCATCAAGTACCGCGTCAACTTCGGCGGAGTTCTTGAACAGGAACGGCAGGCCGTAAAGACCGAAGCCCTTCTCGATGCCCGAGAGCAGGCCGGGGGTCACCAGGGTCATGTCGACGGTGCCGCCCTGCACCGAGGAAATCACCTGCGCATCGCCACCCAGGGTGCCGCTGGCGAACACCATCACCTTTATCTTGCCGTCGCTCTTCTCCTTGAGGATCTCGGCGAACTTGTTCGCCCCCAGCCCGTGCGGGTGATCCTTGGCCTGGACGAAGGCAACCTTGAAGTTGTGGCGGTTGATCTCCTCCGCGGCATGGCCGGCAGTGGAGAGCAGCAGCGCCGAGGAACACAGCAGTGCGGTGAGGGCTTTGGGAATGAATTTCATAGCATCTTCCTCTTGTTTTTATTGCAGCCACGGATGGCAGGAGAAATGGGCGAAGCGCCCGGCTCGCCTCCGCCACGAGCAGGCGGCGGGAACGGAGTTGTCGGTCAGTAGAGCCACTGCGCGGGTATCAGCAGCAACTGCGGGAAGGCCAGCAGCAGGCCGATCACCAGCAGCTCCGCGAGCAGGAACGGCAGCACGCCGCGGATGGTGGCGATGAAGTCGATCTTCGCCACCCCGGCAACGACGTTGAGCACCAGCCCCACCGGCGGCGTGATCAGGCCAATGGCGCAGGTCATGACGAAGATCACACCGAAGTAGATCGGGTCGATACCGGCGGCCACCGCCACCGGCATCATCACCGGGGCGAGGATCAGGATGATCGGCGACATGTCCATGGCCATGCCGATGACCACGATGATCGCCACGATCAGCAGCATCAGCAGGCGCGGGCTGTCCATCAGCGGTTCCAGCACCCCGACCACCGAGCTCGGCAGGTCGGCCACGGTGATCATCCAGGCGGCGACCATGGCCGAAGCGACCAGGAACATCACCATCGCGGTGGTCATGACCGAGGACACCAGCACCTGGTACAGGCTCATCCAGGTCAGCTCGCGGTAGATCACCAGGGACACGAACAGCGCATACACCGCGGCGACCACGCCGGCCTCGGTGGGGGTGAAGATCCCCGCGCGCAGGCCGACGAGGATGATCACCGGCAACAGCAGCGCCCAGATGCCCTCGTAGAAGGCCTTGGCAATCTCGCGCCGCGGTGCCCGCGGGCGGGTGATCAGGGTTTCGCGGCGGGACATCAAGTACCAGGCGACGCACAGCGAAGCACCCATCATCAAGCCCGGCGCGATGCCAGCGAGAAACAGCTTGGTGATCGAGACGTTGGCCGCCACGCCGAACAGGATCAGGCCGATCGACGGCGGCAGCACCGGCGCGATGATGCCCGACGCCGCCACCAGGCCGCCGGCGGTGGCCTTGTCGTGGCCGACCTTGACCATCATCGGCACCAGCAGCGCCGCCAGTGCCGCGGCATCGGCGGCCGCAGAGCCCGACAGGCTGGCCAGCACGCAGGCCGCGAGGATGGTGACGTAACCGAGGCCGCCCTTGATATGGCCGACCAGGGCAATGGCCATGTTGACGATGCGCCGGGACAAACCGCCGGCATTCATCAGCTCGCCAGCAAGCATGAAGAACGGCACCGCCATCAGCGGGAAGCTATCGGCGCCATTGACCAGGCCCTGGGCGACGATCTGCGCATCGAACAGGTCGAGGTGATACATCATGGCCAGCGCACAGAGGATCAGCGCATAGGAAATGGGCACGCCAATGGCCATGGCGCCCAGCAGCGAGACTACGAATATCGCGATGATGACCATCACATCACTCCGATTCTTATTATGGGTTGGCCTGCCGGCAGGACGCCGGCGACATGCCGTCGTGCGTTACTGATGCAGCTCGGGCGAATTGTTCGGCCGCGCTATCTCGCCGCCGCTCGCCAGCCGGGCGATCTCGTAGAGGTGGATCGCACAGGCCGATACGCCGAAGAACGCCCCCGAGCCGTAGAACAGCCCCATCGACCAGCCTGCCACCGGCGACGGCACGTTCCAGTTGATCTGCATCTGCTGCCAGCTACCCCAGAAGAACAGCCCGGAGCAGGCCAGCATCAACACCTGGGAGAGGATCAGGCAGCCGCGCTCGCCCCACGCCGGCAGTGCTCGCAGCGCCAGATCCACGCTCATGTGGCCGCGTTCGCGCAGCAGCACCACGGCACCGAGGAAGGTCAGCCAGACGAAGGCCCAGCGCGAGATCTCTTCGGAAATCAGGATGCTTTCGTTGAAGCCGTAGCGCAGCACGACGTTGCCGAACACCAGCACCACCATGGTGACGAGGCAGACCACAGCGAGCACCTTGAGCAGGGTGAAGTACGCTTCGACGAGCTTATGCATGGCGCGCCTCCGACGATTCGCAGCGGCTGGCGGGACGACGCATGGGCGGCAGGCGCTTGGCAGCGGCCGCGGTAGAGCGGTGGCGATGGGCAACAGGAACCATCCGGGTAGCCTCACATTGTTGTTTTTGTATGCCGCTGAGCGGCTATGTGGCGCCGACCTTAACACTCGAAAACATTGCGCGCAATGTTCATTTTTGACAGTATCCTGGCCACTCAGCAAAACAACAATGAGAAGAAAGCCATGCAGCTCATCACGCAAAATCAACCCGTGGTCATCCTCAGCGACATCGATTCAGTAGCCGTTGCCCGCCGGGCTCTGGCGAGCGGGAGTCGTGTCGAGAGCCTTGCCCTGACGGCCGTCGACGACATCCCCAGCGGCCACAAGATCGCCCGCCGCGCGCTTGCCAAGGGCGAAGCGATCCTCAAGTACGGTCAGGTCATCGGCGTGGCCAGCCAGGACATCGCTGCCGGCGCTCACGTGCACACGCATAACGTCGCCATGCCCAACAACCACGCCAGCAACGAGTTGCCGCCCAGCATCGCGCGCACTGCGGTACTGCCGCCCGAGCAACGCCGGCGCTTTCTCGGCTATCGCCGCGCCGACGGCCGTGTCGGCACCCGCAACTACATTGCCATCCTCTCCACGGTGAACTGCTCGGCCACCGTCTCGCGGGCGGTGGCCGCGCACTTCAACGGCTCGGAGCTGCTCGAACAACACAACATCGACGGCGTGGTGGCGCTGACCCATGGCAGCGGCTGCGCCATCAACACCGATTCGGAAGGCTTCAAATTCCTCGAGCGCAGCATCTGGGGCTACGCCTGCAACCCCAATATCGCCGGCGCGCTGCTGATCGGTCTGGGCTGCGAGACCAACCAGATTTCCTCGCTGCTCAAGCGCTACAACATCAGCGAAGGACCGAACTTTCGCGTGTTCAACATCCAGAATGCCGGCGGCACACGCGCCAGCATCGCCCGCGCCATCGAGCAGGTGAACGAGATGCTGAAGAATATCGGTCGCCTGGAGCGCACCCCGGAAAGCGTCGAGCACATCATGCTGGGCCTGCAGTGCGGCGGCTCGGACGGCTACTCGGGGATCACCGCCAACCCGGCGCTCGGCTATGCCGCCGACCTGCTGGTGCGCAACGGCGGCACCGCGATCCTCAGCGAAACCCCGGAAATCTACGGCGCCGAACACCTGCTGATCGCCCGCGCCGCCAGCCACGAGGTGGCGCAGAAGCTGCTCGACCGCCTGAGCTGGTGGGAGCACTACACGCGCATCAACGGCGCCGAGTTGAACAACAACCCGTCGCCGGGCAACAAGGCCGGCGGCCTGACCACCATCCTGGAAAAATCCCTCGGCGCCGCGGCGAAAGGCGGCACCAGCTCGCTCAACGGCGTGTACGAATGGGGCGAACAGATCACCGAGCACGGCTTCGTGTTCATGGACAGCCCCGGCTATGACCCGGTGTCGGTAACCGGCCAGGTCGCCTCCGGTGCCAACATGATCTGCTTCACCACCGGACGCGGCTCGGTATCCGGCTTCAAGCCGGCGCCCTGCATCAAACTGGCGACCAACACCGACATGTACCGCCGGCTGGAAGAGGACATGGACATCAACTGCGGCGGCATCGTCGACGGCGAACTCAGCGTCGCCGAAGCCGGCGAGAAGATCTTCGACATCCTGATCGAGGTCGCCTCCGGTACGCCGTCGAAGAGCGAGCAGTACAACTACGGGGACAACGAATTCGTCCCGTGGCAGGTTGGCGCGGTCACCTGACCGCCCTTCAGTCCTGCAACTCCAGGTAGGGCACGGCCGCGATGCGGTTGTGCTCGCGAAAGTACGCCATGCGTTGCTTGACCTTGCGCTCGGCGATGACCAGGTGCTCCTCCATGCTTTGCGCCGCCAGATCGGCCCGCCCGGCGTAGAGATTCTCGAAGATGCTCAGGTGCTCGCGGAAGAACGGCTCCTCATCGGGAAAGTAGCTCTTGTCCAGCAGGATGTGCTTGCCCGACAGCAGCAGCGAGTGGGTCCGCCGCAGAATCTGCAGCATCTGCCGGTTCGGGCAGTGTCCCAGGGTCTCGATGTGCAGGTCGCTTTCCAGATCGTCGAACTGCCGGCTGTCCATGTTCGGATAGGCGCTCATCGCCTGGTGCAGGCGATCAATGTAGCCCTCCAGTTGCTCCTGCCGGAGAAACTCGGCGGCGCGCATCAGCACGTAGGGTTCGAGACGGCGACGCACCTCGTAGAGTTCGCCCAGCCGCGCCTCGTCCCACTGGGTCAGCTGCCAGCGCGAACGCTCGTCCCGCTCCACCAGCCCCATCAGCGACAAGCGCGTCAGCACCTGGCTGGAGACCGTGCGACTGATCGAGTAGTGGCGCGACAACTCCAGCTCGTTGATGCGGTAGCTGCCGAACAGCGATTGATGCAGCAGATCGCGCTCGATACGGTCGTAGACCGACTTCCAGGTTTCCGTCTTCCTGGGGGTCGTCGTGCTACCTTCGCTGAGCTTGAAATCGCTGCTGTCGAGCTTGCGCTTGAGCACTGCGCCCGGCTCCTTGCCGACCAGATAGCCACGCCCCTCGAACGTACAGATCAGGCCACCCTGATGCAGGCTCAGCAACGCCTGCCGCACGGGCGAACGACTGACGCCAAACAGTTCGGCCAGGGGCCCCTCGAGCAGCAGCGTGCCCTTCTTCAGCCTGCCCTTCTTGATGCTCGAGGCGATGATTTCGTACAGCTGATCATTCAGATGCTTTTTCATTCGTTGTTGTTTTCACTGTTATTGGCTCAAGCCTGCGCGGCCTGCAACTTTAGCAAGCCGCACCGCTGCGCTCATAACCTTGTGCAGAACACCTCTGATAACTTTGCATGCAAAGTACTTTATTATGCCCTGCCCGCCACCGTAAACCCCGCCCGCCAGCGCTGCCATACCATCCGACCATACAGCACGACCGCGGCGACGCCGAAAGAGCTGCGCACCATTGGGAAATGTCAGAAACCTGTGGCAGCCGGCCCCCGCCACAGCGACGTGCAGCCACCCTGCCCTCGCTCTCATTGCAGGTTGCATAAAAGGAGGAAGCAGCATGTCGCTGAGACAGCCGCCGACAGGTACCGGGACAGGAACGACGCGAGCGACGCAGGGGTAAGCGGATCCCCCGGCCAGGGCCAGGCTGCAGATATTGGCGCAAGCCGCCCACCCCCGCCTGCCACGAAAAAGCTCCGTGCAGGCGAACTGTCGATGCGCCCCCCGACCGCTGCAGGAGCGGCTTCAGCCGCAAGCATCGCGGGCAACTCCGCGCCTACCCTGCGATTCCGCGTGGGCGCAGCCCTGGCCACCAGGCTGCGCCGCCCATCGCTAGGCTCCGCTGGCGCTGGGCTCGGGCTGCGCGACGGGCTGCGCCACGCCCTTGCCCGAGAGCAGGAAGTGCGACAGCGCCGGGATCAGAATCAACGCGCCCAGCATGTTCCACAGGAACATGAAGGCCAGCAGGATGCCCATGTCGGCCTGGAACTTGATCGGCGACCAGGCCCAGGTAATCACCCCGGCAGCCAGGGTGATGCCGACCAGCCCCACCACCCGGCCGGTGAAGGCCACGGCGTTCTGGTAGGCATCGGCCAGCGACATGCCCTGGCGCTGGTAGTGCAGCTGCACGCTGAGCAGGTACAGCGCGTAGTCCACGCCGATGCCCACGCCGAGGGCGATCACCGGCAGGGTCGCCACTTTCACGCCGATGCCCATGGCCACCATCAGCGCCTCGCAGAGGATCGAGGTGAGCATCAGCGGCAGCAGCGCCACCAGGGTCGCGCGCCAGCTGCGGAAGGTGAACAGGCAGAACAGCGCCACCGCCAGGTAGACGTACAGCAGCATGGTGCGGTTGGCCTCGCGCACCACGATGTTGGTCGCTGCCTCGATGCCGGCGCTGCCCGCGGCGAGCAGGAACTGGCGCTCGGGCGTGCTGTTGTTGCGGGCGAACTGGTCGGCGATGGCCACCACCTCGTCCAGGGTCTCGGCCTTGTGGTCCTTGAGGAAGGCGATCACCGGCATCAGCGAGCAGTCGGTGTTGAACAGCTCCGGGGCGTTGACCGAGGCCTGCTGCGCCGCGTAGTTGAGCATGTCCTGGTTGCGCTGGATGCTGGCCAGCTTGGGGTTGCCCTCGAAGCTGCCGGCGGTGATCTGGCGCACCGCATTGACCAGCGACACCGTGGTCTGCACCGACGGGTGCTGCTGCAGCTCCCAGGCCAGGCGGTCGGCCAGGACCAGGGTCTGGTAGTTCAGGCAGCCTTCCGGCGCGGTCTTGATCATCACCGCGAACAGGTCGCTGGACAGCGCGTAGTGGCTGGTGATGTAGGCGTTGTCGCGGTTGTAGCGCGAGTCCTGGTGCAGCTCCGGGGCACCGCTGTCGAGATCGCCGATCTTCAGCTGCAGGCTGACCATAAAGCCGCCGATGCCCAGCAGGGCCGCCACCAGCACCGCGCCGGTGGCCCACTTGCGGGTGGTGAAACGGTCGAGCAGGTCCCACAGACGGCCGAAGCCGCGGTGCTGGGAGGCGCGGGTATCGATGCGCAGGGCCCGCGCGGCGGCTTTCTCGCCGACGCCGACGTAGGACAGCGCCACCGGCATCAGCAGCAGCGCGCTGAAGATCAGCACGGCCACGCCGATGCTGGCGGTGATCGCCAGGTCCTGGATCACCGGGATGTCGATCAGCATCAGCACGGCGAAGCCCACCGCATCGGAGAGCAGCGCGGCGACCCCGGCGACGAACAGGCGGCGGAAGGTGTAGCGCGCCGCCACCAGCTTGTGGGTGCCGCGGGCGATGTCCTGCATGATGCCGTTCATCTTCTGCGAGGCATGCGACACGCCGATGGCGAACACCAGGAAGGGCACCAGGATGGTATAGGGGTCGATGGCATAGCCCAGCCAGGCGATGATGCCCAGCAGCCAGACCACCGCCACCAGCGAGGACAGGATCACCAGCAGGGTGCTGCGGATGCAGCGGGTGTAGAGCAGGATGATGAGCAACGAGCTGACCACCGCCAGGGCGAAGAACAGCATCACCTGGATCAGACCGTCGATCAGATCGCCCACCAGCTTGGCGAAGCCGATCACGCGGACCTTGTACTTGCCGCTGCCCTCCTCGCCGGCCTGGCGCGCGGCACTGTCGCCGGCGAATTCGATCTGGTCGCGCAGCTGCTCCTCGAGCACCTGGGAGAACTGGTGGTAGTCGATGCCCTGGCCGGTGGCGGTGTCGCGGTCGAGCAGCGGCACCACGATCATGCTCGACTTGAAGTCGTTGGCCACCAGGCTGCCGACGATGCCGGCACGCACGATGTTCTGCCGCAGCTGCTCGATGTCCTCGGGCTTGCCGGCGTAGTTGTCGGGCATCACCGGACCGCCCTGGAAGCCTTCCTCGGTGACCTCGGTCCAGCGCACCGCCGGGCTCCACAGCGATTTCATCCAGGCGCGGTCGACGCCCGGGGTGAGGAAAAGCTTGTCGCCGACCTGCTTGAGCGTCTCCAGGTATTCGGGGTCGAAGATGTCGCCTTCGCTGTTCTCCACCACTACCCGCACCGAGTTGCCCAGGCCGCGCAGCGAGGCCCGGTTCTCCAGGAAGTTCTGGATGTAGGGCTGGCTCTGCGGAATCATCTTCTCGAAGCTGGGCCGCAGCTCCAGGCGGGTCACCGCCATGTAGCCCAGCACCAGGGTGACCAGCGCCATGAGCAGGATGAACGGCACGCGATGGTTGAACACCATGCGTTCCAGCAGGTTGCCAGTGTTCGTGTCGAAATCGCGAACATCGCGGATCACCGGCATGGTGTCTTGCTTGATATTGCCCATGACAGGGTACTCGCTCGGATTGGGGGGTTATTCGCCGGACAGGCTGCGCACGCCGCGGCTGCCCACCAGGACCAGATCGTCGGCGGCGGACAGCGTGGCGCCGGCCACCGGCGACTGGCTCTGCTGCGGGATCAGGCGCAGCGCGCTGCCCTCCTCGGCCTGCAGGCGGTGCCCGGCCTGGGTGAACAGCTGGTAGCGCCCGGCGCGGTCGCGGGCGGCGGCGGTGATGCTGACCTGCAGGCCGCTGTCGAGCTCGCGCCAGTTCTGGCCGCCGTCGCGGCTGCGGAACACGTGGCCACGCAGTCCGTAGACCAGCACCTCGCCGGGCTTGCCGATGACGCCGAAGTAGGTGCCCGCGTAGGGGCTGTCCAGGGCGACGAAACGCTGGCCGGCGGCGTCCCAGCGGCGCAGCAGGCCCTGCTCGCCGACCAGGTACAGCGCATCGCCGGTGTAACCCAGGGCGGTCAGGTGCAGGCCCATGGGGTTGTCGCTGCGATCCTGCAGCGGCAGCCAGGTCTGGCCGCCGTCGCGGGTGGCGAGAATCAGGTTGAACACGCCCACGGCGAAACCGTTGCGGGCGTCGGCGAACCAGAGGTCGAGAAAGGGCTTGTCGGCCCCCTGCTCGATCAGACGCTCGCCTTCGGCCGCCAGTGCAGCCCACTCTTCGTTCTCGGGCTCGGCGGCGGCCAGGGTGCTGTAGTGGTCGTGCACCAGGGCACCGATCTGCCGGCCATCGAGCTGCTTGCGCCAGGTCAGGCCGCCGTCGGCGCTGTGCAGGATCACGCCGTCGTTGCCCGCCGCCCAGCCCAGGCTCGGGCTGGCGAAATGCACGGCATTGAGATCGACGCTGACCGGCACCTGGGCCTGCTGCCAGTGCTGGCCGTCGTCGTCGGAATAGAGAATGTGGCCACGCTGGCCGACCGTCACCAGTCGGTCGCCGGCGCGGGCGACGTCCAGCAGCGGGCTGTGCACGGCCAGCGCACTGGGCTTGGCCGGCAGGTCCAGCACGTCGACGTAGTCGCTGGCCCAGGCACTGCTCTGCAGCGCCAGCCAGGCGCCCAGCGCCAGCTGCAGGTAGCGTCGGATTGCACGCATAGCGCGTTCCTCGTGAGAAAGAAGGCCCCGCCTGGCTGCACCGCAGCGGCTAGCAGGGCCGGAAAAACCAGCCCGCAGTCGTCGCCGACCGCGGGCGCTC
>NZ_AVOF01000262.1:0-4535 GCF_000465935.2 Pseudomonas sp. EGD-AK9 | reverse complement strand
TGATCTGGCGTCCCCAGGCCAGCCATTCGCTCCAGGGCCAGTCGCTGGGTGTGAGCCTGCGCCAACTGTGCAGGGGAAAGGGCTGGCTGGCCGCGCCCAGGGGCTTGTGCAGGCTCATGGTGCCGCCCAGCGAGCCGCCAGCGGGCTGGCGCGCCAGCAGCGTCAGCGGCCCCATGCCCAGGTCCAGCGTCAGGGTGGCCAGCGTCGGGGGAAAGTCGCCGGCGGGAATAAAGCGCCGGGCATCCAGCAACAGGCTCCAGCTCGACGGGGCCACCAGCCAATAACGCTCCCGATCCACCGCCAGGGTGACGGGGCGCTGCAGCTGGCGGGCCTGTTCCTGCGCGCCAGGCATGCCCGCCGGAGCTGCGCCGCTGCCCTCCCAGGCGCCGCCGCGCAGGCAACCCAGGCCCAGCAGCTGCGGCATGGCCGGCTGCAGACTGGGCAGCAGTTGGGCGGGACTGGGCGGATGGCTCAGCGCGCTCAGTGTGGCCAGTACCGCTTCGTGCTGGACGACCTTCTGGCTGAGCATGCGCTGCGCGATGCTGGTGTCCTGGAAGAAGCGCTCGTAGCGCTCGGCCTGCTCCTGCCAGCCGATCCAGACCGCCACGGGAGCGAACAGGGCCAGCCAGAGAACCAGGGTGCGGATGTCGGTCAGGGGCTTCACGGCGGATATCATGCCAGCCGCCTCGGGGGGCTGCCATCCGTAAGGCTACGGAGGCGTGACGGCGGTGGGGTGCCATCGGCTTGCTCGGCGCCGGGATTTGCGCCATAAGCTCGCCAGGTGCGCGGCGCCTTTTTGTCGCGCAGACGATGTCGACAGGAACAACGATGATCCACGGCAAAACCCTCGCTGCCTGGTACGCCAGTCACCCGCTGCTCAAGGAGCTGGTCGCGCTGCGCGAAACCGCCTGGTTCAACCCGGCCAGCGCGCCGGTCGCCGAGGCCCTGGCCGACGTGGGGCTGGGCGCGGAGGATGTCGCCCGGGCCAGCGCGCGGCTGCAGCGCTTCGCTCCCTACCTGGCCAAGGTATTTCCGCAAACCGCCGCCAGCGGCGGGATCATCGAGTCGGCCATCCGGCCGCTGCCCAGGCTGCACCAGCGGCTGCTGGACGAGGCCGGCCTGCCCGGCAGCGGCTCGCTGTGGCTCAAGCTGGACAGCGAACTGCCCATATCCGGATCGATCAAGGCGCGCGGCGGCATCCACGAGGTGCTCAAACACGCCGAGGATCTGGCCCTGCAGGCCGGCCTGATTCGCCTCGACGACAACTACGAGGCCCTGGCCAGCGCTGCCGCGCGGCAGTTCTTCGGCCGCTACAAGGTGGCGGTGGGCTCCACCGGCAACCTCGGCCTGTCGATCGGCATCATCAGCGCCAAGCTCGGCTTTCAGGCCTGCGTGCACATGTCGTCGGATGCGCGGCAATGGAAGAAGGACAAGCTGCGGGCCAATGGCGTGACGGTGGTCGAGTACGCAGCGGACTACAGCGTCGCGGTGGAGCAGGGCCGCCGCCAGGCCGCGGCCGACCCGAGCTGCTATTTCGTCGACGACGAGAACTCGCCGCAGCTGTTTCTCGGCTATGCCGTCGCCGCGGAGCGCCTGGAGCGGCAGTTCGCCGAGGCCGGGGTGGTGGTCGATGGCGATCATCCGCTGTTCGTCTACCTGCCCTGTGGCGTCGGCGGTGGCCCCGGCGGCGTCGCCTTCGGCCTCAAGCTGGTGTTCGGCGATGCCGTGCACTGCATCTTCGCCGAGCCGACCCATTCGCCCTGCATGCTGCTGGGGGTGTACACCGGGCTGCACGACGCGGTCAGCGTCCAGGACTTCGGCATCGACAACCTCACCGCGGCCGACGGCCTGGCGGTGGGCCGGCCCTCCGGCTTCGTCGGCAGGGCGATGCAGCGGCTGATCGACGGCTACTACACGGTCACGGACGAGGAGCTGTACCGGCTCCTGGCCATCGCCCATCAGGAGGAGCGGGTGCGCCTGGAGCCCTCGGCCCTGGCGGGGGCGCCGGGGATGCTCAGGGTGCTGGGCGCCGACGCCTACCTCGACCGCATCGGCGTCGCCGCGACGCAGCTGGCGAACGCCACGCACCTGATCTGGGGAACCGGCGGCAGCATGGTGCCGGACGCGGAATTCGCCGCCTATGTCGAACGAGGCCGCGGCCTGCAACGGCGCCGCTGACGTTCGCCGCCCGGGGGCGAGCCATTGCAGGGTGTTATGGCAGGCATGCGCCTCTGATATTGGCGCGGGCGCCGAGGCCGCCCTAGAGTCGGGCGCGACCGACTCCAACAAGAACAGCACGGGACTTCCCATGACTACTTTCCGCCTCAGCGCCCTCGCCCTGGCGCTCGTTTTTTCCGCCGCGGTGCAGGCCGACGCGGCGACGGCCAAGCCGGCCAGCGACAGCACCCGCACGCTCAACCAGGCCTGGCTGCAACGCCTGCCGTTCGAGGACCAGACCAGCTTCGCGGATGCCCGGCGCGGTCTGATCGAGGCCTTCGCCGGCCGCGTCGAGAACGCCAAGGGCCAGGTGGTGTGGGACCGCATGGCCTACAACTTCCTCGACGGCAACGCTGCGCCGGCCAGCGTCAACCCCAGCCTGTGGCGCATGGCGCAGTTGAACAACATCGCCGGCCTGTTCGAGGTGCGCGAACGCATCTACCAGATTCGCGGCATGGACCTGTCCAACATGACCATCATCGAGGGCGACAGCGGGCTGATCCTGATCGACCCGCTGATCAGCGCCGAGACCGCCCGCGCCGGGCTCGAGCTGTATTACCGGCACCGCCCGCGCAAGCCGGTGCGGGCGGTGATCTACAGCCATTCGCACGTCGACCATTTCGGCGGCGTGCGCGGGGTGATCGACGAGGCCGACGTCAAGGCCGGCAAGGTGCGGGTGATCGCGCCGGAGGGCTTCTACGAGCACGCGGTCAGCGAGAACGTACTGGCCGGGCCGGCGATGATGCGCCGCGCGCAGTACATGTACGGCTCGCTGCTGCCGCGCGGCGAGCGCGGACAGGTGGATGCCGGCCTGGGCAAGAGCACCCCGGTCAATGCCACGGTGACCCTGATCGCGCCCAGCGAGCTGATCGCCCAGCCGCTGGAGACCCGCCGCATCGACGGCGTCGAGATCGAATTCCAGCTCACCCCCGGCACCGAGGCGCCGGCGGAGATGAACCTGTACTTCCCGCAGTTCAAGACCCTGTGCATGGCCGAGAACGCCACCCACACCCAGCACAACGTGCTGACCCTGCGCGGCGCGCTGGTGCGCGATCCGAAGATCTGGTCGCACTACCTGGGCGAGTCGCTGGCGCGCTATGGCGACGAGGCCGAGGTGCTGTTCGCCCAGCATCACTGGCCGACCTGGGGTGGCGAAAGGATTCGCGAGTACCTGGCCGACCAGCGCGACATGTACGCCTTTCTCGATAGCCAGACGCTGCGCCTGATCAACCAGGGGCTGACCGCCACCGAGATCGCCGAGCAGCTGCAGAGCCTGCCGCCGCGCCTGGCCAGCAAGTGGTACAGCCGCGACTACTACGGCTCGCTGAGCCACAACGTGCGCGCCGTGTACCAGCGCTACATGGGCTTCTACGACGGCAACCCGGCCAACCTCGACCCGCTGCCGCCGGAAGCCGCGGGCCGGCGCTACGTGGCGGCCATGGGCGGCGCCGCGGCGGTGTTGGACACCGCCCGCCAGGCCTTCGCCGCCGGCGACTACCGCTGGAGCGCGCAACTGCTCAATCACCTGGTGTTCGCCGAACCGGACAACCGCGCCGCCCTGGAGCTGCAGGCCGACACCCTGGAGCAGCTCGGCTACCAGAGCGAGAACGCCACCTGGCGCAACATCTACCTCAGCGGCGCCCAGGAACTGCGCCAGGGCGTCAATCCCCTGCGAGCGGGCAACGGCGCGCCGGACATGGTGCGCGCGCTGACCCCGAGCATGTTCTTCGACTACCTGGCGGTGCGCATCGATGCGCTCAAGGCAGCCGACGAGGACCTGCGGATCAACTGGCGCTTCACCGACCTGGAGCAGGAGCACGCCCTGACCCTGCGCCACGGCGTGCTCACCCACCGCAGCGGCGCACGCCATGCCCAGGCGGATATCGAGCTGAGCATGAGCAAGGCGCTGCTCGATCGCATCGCCCTCAAGCAGACCAGCTTCGCCCAGGCGACGAAAGACGGCGCCATCGTCGTCAGCGGCGAGCGGCAGAAGCTGTTCAAGCTGCTGGGCGGGCTGGAACAGCCGAAGTCGAACTTCAATCTGGTCACCCCCTGAGCTGCACGCGGCGCCCCGCCAGGGGCGTCGCGCCTGCCTTTCAGCGGCCTGCCAGGGCCGCTTCTATCGCCAGCACGCACAGGCTCACCTGCACCAGGCCGATGCCCAGCACCGTGCCGATCTTGGCCCGGCCGCGTTCCGCGTCGAGCATCGCCAGGCTGTGGCGATAGCGCCTGCGCTGCCCGGCCCAGAGCGCCAGGGCGGTGGCCAGCGCCAGCAGCATCAGCGCCGGCTGTGCGCCGCGCAGCGCCAGGCAGGCGAC
>NZ_AVOF01000261.1:0-4594 GCF_000465935.2 Pseudomonas sp. EGD-AK9 | reverse complement strand
GCGGCCGTCGTACAGCAGATGCGGCGCCCAGTCGGCCAGGCCGCGCGGCGCCGGGGCGCCGAGGATCTGCAGGTCGTAGGCGATGCGCACGTCCTGCGGCAGGGGCTGCGTCAGCGCCAGGTCGATCAGGTGCAGCACGGCGTGGCGGCCCAGCGGCAGCTGCCGGCAATGCTCGTCGAGGGCGTGCCACTGCTCGGCCTCGCCCTCGGGTTGCAGGCACAGCTGCAGCCTCAGCGGTCGGCTGGCCACCAGCCACAGCACCAGGCGGCCGGGTTCCAGGCGGCGCAGCAGCGGGCCGGCGAGTATCTCGGGGAGGGTGGAGGCGGCGGTGGACGGCATCGGACGGCAGACTCGGTCAAGTGGACAGGTTATCGACAGTGGCACAGCGCCAGCGGTTCAGCCGGCGACCCGGCGCAGGCGTTCGAGGTCGAGCACTTCGATCTCGCCGTAGCTCAGGCGCACGATGCCCTGGGCCTCCAGCTCCTTGAGAATCTGGTTGGTGGTCTGCCGGGACACCGCCAGCATCAGCGCCAGCTGTTCCTGGGCCAGGTGCAGCACCCGCCGCGGCTCGCCCTCGCCGTAGTTCTCGGCGATCAGCAGCAGGCGCCGGGCCAGGCGAGGCGCGGCCGGAAGCAGGCTCATCTCCTCCAGGGCGATAAACGCCAGGCGCAGCTTCTGGCTCATCAGCAGGGCGAAGTCGCGCCAGTAGCGCGGCTGCGCCTCGAGCAGGGCGAGCAGCTCGGCCTGGGGCAGCAGCAGCAGGCTGCTGGCGCTTTCGGCGAAGGCGTCGTGGGTGCGTGGCAGGCCGTCGAACAGGGAGATCTCGCCGAACCAGTAGGGCGGCTCGACCAGGGTCAGCAGCGCCTCCTTGCCGCTCTCGCTGACCGCGCCGATACGCATCGCCCCCTCGACCACCGCATACAGCCCGCTGGGCTTGTCGCCGCGGCGGAACAGGCGCTGGCCGGGTTGCAGCTGCAGCACCTGGGCCATGTCCAGCAGCGCGCCCTGCAGCTCGCCGGGCAGGCCGGCGAACCAGTGGCCCTGCTGCAGGCGAGCGAGGAAGGGGTGGGGGTCGTGCATCGAGGCTCCTTGGGCTTTGTCGCCTAGCTGACAGAGTGGCGGACGAGCGGGGCGCGATGATGCCAGGGCCTGTCGTGAAAAAGGACCGCAACCACATGAAAACCCTAGTCGATCACCTGGCCCAATATGCGGCCTATCACCGTGACCGGCGCAATATCGCCAGTCATTTCATCGGTATTCCCATGATAGTGCTGGCGGTGGCGGTGCTGCTGTCGCGCCCCGGCTTCGAGCTGCTCGGCCTGTGGCTGGCGCCGGCGACGCTGCTGGCACTGGCCTCGGCCCTGTTCTACCTGCGTCTGGACACCCGCTTCGGCCTGCTCATGGCCCTGCTGCTGGGGCTCTGCCTGTGGGCCGGCGCGGCCCTGGCGGCGGCTTCCACCGCGCTGTGGCTGAGCGCGGGCATCGGCCTGTTCGTGGTCGGCTGGGTCATCCAGTTCGTCGGTCATTACTACGAGGGGCGCAAGCCGGCCTTCATCGACGATGTCACGGGGCTGGTGATCGGCCCGCTGTTCGTCGCCGCCGAGGCGGCCTTCCTGCTCGGCCTGCGCAAGGAGGTGGAGCGGGCGGTGGTGGACATCGCCGGGCCGACCTGCATCCGCGAGAAGAAGTCGCTGGCCTGATCTCAGGCTGCGCCGTGCGTACCCCCTAGGCGGTGCGCACGGCGCAGCCTACGGCTCTAGAACATCGCCATCCACTGCGCGGTCAGCGAGCGCGCGTGGCGATCCACGGTGATCGGCGCGAAGGGCCGGCCGGAGACGCTTTCCAGGGCATTGCTCTGGCTGTTCATGTCGGCCAGGGCGGCGCGCAGGTAACTCCAGCGGGTCTGCAGCTTGCTCAGCTGCGGGTTGGCCTTCTTGTCCAGGGCCCCCAGCTCGGCATCGATGGCCGGCAGCAGCAGGCGTTCGTCCTGGCCCAGGTAGGTATCCGGCTGCTCGCGGGCGATCTCGAAGGTGCCCAGGTAGGCACGGCTGAGGTACTGCACGCCGAGGTACTCGACCTTGGCCGCCAGCTCGCTCTGCCCCTCGCCGCCCGGCAGGGCGCGGGCGGCGCTGAGGAAATCGCGCAGGGCGCGGCTGAGGTCTTCCGGGAAACGCCAGGGCACGTTCTCCTCGCCGGGGCCATAGGAAACACCGGCGCGCAGTTGGGTAACAAGGGTCTGGTGGGCGTTGGAGAGTTCGGCGCTGCCCTGCGGCAGGCTCTGCATGGCCCCGGCCAGAGCGGCCAGGTCGGCTTCCAGGCGTTGCTGATGAACCTTCTGGAAGCCTTCGCCGCGTAACAGCATGAGGCTGCTGGTAGCACGGCTGGCATGCACCTGAATCTGTTCCTGGGGGCTGACCGCTTCGGCGAAGGCCAGTGGCGAGAGCCCGGCGAAGAGCCCGAGCGTCCAGAGAAAAACGTGGCGCAACAATGCTTTACAGCGCATCCGGGGTGCTCCTTGTTATTGTTGTGAGCGGGCGGCGTCAAAGGCGCAGCGTCAAGACTACTGCGTCGCAGGCCGCGAAGCATGACCCGAAAGTGTGATTTCGTCGGAAAAAGGCCGGCGGCGCGGCAGAGCGACCGTTGCAGAGGCCCGTGCGCCGGTGGCCGCTACGGCCGCCCGGCCAGTTCGCGCAGGTAGGCCGAGGTGAAGGCGTCGGCGGGGAAGAAGGTTTCCAGCGCCAGCTCGGCCAGGGTCACGTCGTTGGGCGTGCCGAACACCGTGATGGTGCTGATCAGGCTCAGCACGCCGCGTTCGCTGTGCAGCTGCAGGGGCACCAGTACGGCGTCGCTCGGCGGCGCGGCGACTTCCGCCGGCGCGGGGTAGCCGCGCAGCTCTTCGAGCAGGGCAAACAGGCTGTCGTCGCCGCTGATTTCGGCATCGCGCTGCAGGCGCATCAGCAGGTGCGCGCGCCACAGCGCCAGGTTGGCGATGCGCGGCGCCAGGCCCTCGGGGTGCAGCGACAGGCGCATCACGTTGAGCGGCGGGCCGAGCAGAAACGCCGGCATGCCGGCGAGGAAGGCGCCCACGGCGGCATTGGCCGCCAGCAGATTCCACTGCCGGTCGATGGCCAGCGCCGGGTAGGGTTCGTGGGCCTTGAGCAACTGCTCGATGGCCTGGCGCGCCGGCGCCAGCGCCGGGTCGGCCAGGTCGTGCTGGCTGTACAGCGGCGCGTAGCCGGCGGCGCCGAGCAGGCGGTTGCGTTCGCGCAGGGGAATCTCCAGCTGCTCGGCCAGGTGCAGCAGCATGTCGCGGCTGGGCTGGGCGCGGCCGGTTTCGACGAAGCTCAGGTGGCGGGTGGAAATCTCCGCCTCGCAGGCGAGGTCGAGCTGGCTGAGGCGGCGCCGCTGGCGCCATTGGCGCAGCAGGGCGCCGGCGGTCTGGGAATCGTTCATGGTCAGCACGATAGTCCAGCGGCGTCATGCCGGCCATTACCTGGCAGGTAATCGACGCCCGGCACGATCCGGCGAAATCTGTGCGCCAGGCACCGCTCCGGTGCCGCCTTCTGGAGGATTCGCCATGAACGCACTGCAACCTTCTCCGCTGCTGCGCAATGCCCTGCTGGTCGACGGCCTGCTTAGCGGCGTCACCGGCCTGCTGCTGGTCCTGGCCGCCGGCTGGCTGGGCGCCTTTCTCGAACTGCCGCGCATGCTCCTGCTGGTCGCCGGCAGCGCGCTGCTGCCGTTCGCCGCCATGCTGGTATGGCTGGCCAACCGCGCCGAACTGAGCCGCCCGGCGGTGTGGGCGGTGCTCGCGGTCAATGTCGTCTGGGTGATCGACAGCCTGCTGTTGCTGGTGATCGGCTGGGTCTCGCCGAACCTGTTCGGCTACGCCTTCGTCGTCGCCCAGGCGGTGGCGGTGGCGCTGCTCGCCGAGCTGCAGTGGTATGGGCTGAAGTATTCGCGGGCGGCGACGCTCTGAGAGCCCGGCGGCCACCGCGAAGCCCAGGCTGCGCGGTGGCCGCCCGGCCTTAGGCCGTCGGCTGCCCGGCCTTGGGCTTGAAGTACAGCGTCTCGCCGCGGCTCAGGCCGGCCAGGCTGAGGTGGTCCTTGGCCACTTCCGCTTCGATCGGCTCCGCTTGGCCGGCGACCTTGAGGGTCACCCGGGTGATCGCGCCGAGCGGGCGGATGTCGCGTACCTCGCCGGCCTGGTGGCCTTCCTCGGCCTGGCGCGAGAGGTGGATCTCGTGCGGGCGGAACAGCACATGATGGTCGCCGTCGCCGACATAGAGGCGGTTGGCGTCGCCGAGGAAGTGGTAGACGAAGTCGCTGGCCGGGTGCTCGTAGACCTCGGCCGGCGAGCCGATCTGTTCGATCACGCCCTTGTTCATCACCACGATGCGGTCGGCCACTTCCATGGCTTCTTCCTGGTCGTGGGTGACGAACACGCTGGTCAGGTGCACGTCCTCGTGCAGGCGCGCCAGCCAGCGACGCAGCTCCTTGCGCACCTTGGCGTCGAGGGCGCCGAACGGCTCGTCGAGCAGCAGCACGCGCGGCTCCACCGCCAGGGCGCGGGCCAGGGCGATGCGCTGGCGCT
>NZ_AVOF01000260.1:0-4604 GCF_000465935.2 Pseudomonas sp. EGD-AK9 | reverse complement strand
AGCTGCACGGCACCGCCGGGCACGCCGGCTTCGAGCAGGATGCGCACGGCCTGGGCGGCGATCAGCGGGGTCTGTTCGGCCGGCTTGGCCAGCACGGTGTTGCCGGCGGCCAGGGCGGCGGCCACCTGGCCGGTGAAGATCGCCAGGGGGAAGTTCCACGGGCTGATGCACACCACCGGGCCCAGCGGGCGGTAGCTGTCGTTACTGAAGCTGCGCGCCTGGGCCGCGTAGTAGCGGAGGAAGTCCACCGCCTCGCGCACTTCGGCGATGGCGTTGGCGAAGGTCTTGCCGGATTCGCGCACCAGCAGGCCCATCAGTTGCTGCATCTCGCCTTCCATCTGGTCGGCGGCGCGCTCCAGCACGGCGGCGCGTTCGGCCGGCTGGGTCGACTGCCAGATCTGCCCGCTGGACTGGGCGCAGAGGATCGCGCTCTTGACGTCGGCCTCGCTGGCCTCGTGCACATGGCCGACCAGGTCGCGCTGATCGGCCGGGTTGCGCACCGGCTCGGCCGGGCCCGGATTGGGCGTGTCGCAGCCGAGGATCGGGCTGGCGACATAGCTATTGTTGGTCGACGACAGCAGCGCCGAGGACAGCGAGCCCAGGCGGTGTTCGTTGGCCAGGTCGATGCCTTCGGAGTTCAGCCGGGCCTCGCCGTACAGATCGCGCGGCAGCGGGATGCGCGGGTGCGGCAGGCCGAGGGTGCCTTCCTGGGCGGCCATCTGCTCGACCTGCTGCACTGGGTCGAGCACCAGGTCCTTGAGCGAGATGCTGTGGTCGGCGATGCGGTTGACGAAGCTGGTGTTGGCGCCGTTTTCCAGCAGGCGACGCACCAGGTAGGCCAGCAGCGTCTCGTGGCTGCCGACCGGGGCGTAGATGCGGCACGGACGGGCGTACTTGCCGTCCTTGAGCGAGCCGACCACCTGCTCGTAGAGCGGCTCGCCCATGCCGTGCAGGCACTGGAACTCGTACTGGCCCGGGTAGTAGTTCTGCCCGGCGAGCTGGTAGATGGCCGACAGCGAGTGGGCGTTGTGGGTGGCGAACTGCGGGTAGATGGCTTCCGGCACGGCCAGCAGCTTGCGCGCGCAGGCGATGTAGGACACGTCGGTGTAGGGCTTGCGGGTGTACACCGGGTAGCCTTCCAGACCGCCCACCTGGGCCAGCTTGATCTCGCTGTCCCAGTAGGCGCCCTTGACCAGGCGGATCATCAGGCGATGGCGGCTGCGCTTGGCCAGGTCGATGACGTAGTCGATCACGTAGGGGCAGCGCTTCTGGTAGGCCTGGATGACGAAGCCGATGCCGTTCCAGCCGGCCAGCTCGGGGGCGAAGCACAGGCGCTCGAGCAGGTCGAGGGAGATTTCCAGGCGGTCGGCTTCCTCGGCGTCGATGTTCAGGCCGATGTCGTACTGCTTGGCCAGCTTGGTCAGGCCGAGCAGGATCGGGAACAGCTCGTCCATCACCCGGTCGTACTGGGCGCGGCTGTAGCGCGGGTGCAGCGCCGAGAGCTTGATCGAGATGCCCGGGCCTTCGTAGATGCCGCGGCCGTGGGAGGCCTTGCCGATGGCGTGGATGGCCTGCTCGTAGGAGGCCAGGTAGCGCTTGGCGTCTTCCTCGGTCAGCGCGGCTTCGCCGAGCATGTCGTAGGAGTAGCGGAAGCCCTTGCTTTCCATGCTGCTGGCGTTGGCCAGGGCCTCGCCGATGGTCTCGCCGGTGACGAACTGCTCGCCCATCAGGCGCATGGCCATGTCCACGCCCTTGCGGATCACCGGCTCGCCGCTCTTGCCGATCAGGCGGTTGAGCGAGGACGACAGGCCTTCCTCGTTATGGGTGGCGACCAGCTTGCCGGTGATCAGCAGACCCCAGCTGGCGGCGTTGACGAACATCGACGGGCTCTGGCCCAGGTGCTGGCTCCAGTTGCCGTTGGCGATCTTGTCGCGGATCAGGGCGTCGCGGGTGGCCTTGTCCGGGATGCGCAGCAGCGCCTCGGCCAGGCACATCAGCGCCACGCCTTCCTGCGACGACAGGGAGAACTCCTGCAGCAGGCCCTGCACCAGGCCCTGGCGGCCACCGGCGCTCTTCTGGTTGCGCAGCTTCTCGGCGATGCCGAGGGCCATCTGGTTGGCCGCTTCGGCCTGCGCCTTGGGCAGACGGGCCTGCTCCAGCAGCATCGGCAGCGCCTCGGTTTCCGGGCGGCGGTAGGCGGCGGTGATGGCGGCGCGCAGCACCGACTGCGGCAGGATGCTCTCGGCGAAGTCGAGGAACACCTGCAGGCCCGCCTCGTTCAGGTGCTCCACCGCCTCCTCGCCGGCGGCAGCGGCCAGGCCGGCGTGCTCGGCGGGGGTCAGGCCACCCTCGATCTGCTCCAGATAATTGAAGATCGCCTGCTTGATCAGCCAGTGCGGGGTGCGGTCGATGGACTGGGCGGCCTGCTTCAGGCGGTCGCGGGTGGCATCGTCGAGTTTTACGCCAAGGGTGGTGGTGGCCATGGGGAGTCCTACTTGTCAGGTGATGCACGGCAAAAAAAGCTGCGGGAGATTAAACCCGCATCCATCTTGGGTGCAACCAGGTGCAACCTTTGATTTCGCTCGGTGCGACGGACGTTGATTCGGGTGTTTGAAATTTGGCCTAAGCCAGGTTTTCAGGGGGCGCGGGATTCGAGGGGGATGCTGTCGCGATGGGCGGGTAGGGCTCGACATGGCTGCGCCTGCTGCGATCTGACTGGCCTCACGTTGCTTGGGTGCAACCAAATTCGCTTGCCTGGAGGGGGCAGGGAGGGATGGGTGCTACCCACTCAGGGTAGCCTTGTCAGAGAACTTTGTAGCAGGGCGGAGCTTGTCTCCGATCAGTGGGCGTGTGACGCGCTCAGTAATGGCAGTCCTCGCCCTGGCGCTGGTAGATCAGGCTGTGCTGCCGGCCTTGCGAGTCCAGGTAGACCATGCGCGCCTCGCCCACCTCGCAGCCGTGCGGCAGGCTCTGGCTGATGACCTTGGCCACGTCCAGGTGCATGCCGTAGTGGTAGTGCTGCGGTTCGTCGGCGTGGGCCAGGGCAGCGGCGAAGGACAGGGGGAATAACCAGGCGAGATGCTTCATCGTGACCTCGAATCGGTAGCGGCTGGCACGCCGCCGCGAGTGAATAAAAGGGGCCGCGCAGGCGGCCCAGGGACGTCGACGGGGAGCTGGCAGGTCGACGCCGGGAGGAAGGGCTCAGCCCTGTTGCTGGGAGGCGTCGGCGGTGCGTTGCGCCTGCTGCTGCGCCGAGCCGGCGTTTTGCTGCAGCTTTGCGTGGTGCTCGACGAAGGCGGAGGATTCCTCGGCCAGGCAGGCCTGGGCGGCGAGCAGGGTGGCGAGGGTCAGGCTGGCGGCAGTGAGAAGCTGTTTCATGGGGCGATCCTCTGGCGGATTCTTCGTGGGTTCGCAGCCATGCTAGTGGCGCGCAGGACCATGAAACAGACAGCGACAGGTGAATGACTTTTACCTGTGACGTAACAATTGCCCGGCCTCCGCCCAGCAGGCCGGGTCGTCCAGCACCGCTTCGTCGGCGGCCAGCAGCGGCGGCAGTTCGGCCTTGAGGAAATCCACCCAGGTGCGCGTCTTGGCGTCGAGAAAGCGCCGCGATGGGTACAGCGCGTAGATGCTCAGGGCGCGCAGGCGGTGCTGCGGCAGGATGCGCAGCAGGCGCCCCTCGCGTAGCGGCTGGCTGGCGACGAACGAGGGCAGCAGGCAGAAGCCCATGCCCGCCTGCGCCGCCTTGACCAGCGCCTCGGCGACGTTGACCTGGAAGCTCTCGGCCGGCAGGGCGTCCAGCTGCTCGTCGCCGAAATCCCACTGGCCGCGGTACAGCGGGTCGGTCAGGCGCAGGTAACGGTGCCGTTGCAGATCGCCCGGCTGCTGCGGCACGCCGTGCTCGGCCAGGTAGCTGGGCGCGGCGCACAGCACGCTGTACACCGGGCCCAGGCGTTGCGCCACCAGTTGCGAGTCGGGCAGGTCGCGGGCGAAGGCTATGGTCACGTCGTGGCCGTCTTCCAGCAGGTCCGGGGTGCGCTGGGCCAGGGTCAGCTCCACCACCACCTGCGGATGCCGTTCGGCGTAGCGCGCGATCAGCGGCGTCAGGTGCTGCAGGCCGAGGCCGGTCATGGTGTGCACGCGCAGCCGGCCGCTGGGGGTGAGGTGGGCGCCACGCGCCTCGGCGGCGGCCTCGTCGACCTGGGCGAGAATCTGCCGGCAGCGCTCCAGGTAACGCTCGCCGGTCTCGGTCAGCGCCAGGCGCCGGGTGGTGCGGTGCAGCAGGCGCGCCTGCAGCTGCTGCTCCAGATCGGCGACCAGCCGCGACACCTGCGCGGTGGACAGATCCAGCGCCTGGGCGGCGGCGGTGAAGCTGCCGTCGTCGATCACCCGGACGAACACGCGCATGCTGTGCAAGGTATCCATTGTTGCTCCTGGCGTAAGAGGCCAGGGGATTATGCGCGACTACAGAGCCCCCAGCATCAGCTGCGCGGCCACCGCGAACATCATCGCCGCCACGCCCAGGTCGATCAGCCGCCAGGTCAGCGGTCGCGCCAGCCAGGGCGAGAGCCAGGCGGCGCCGAGGGCCAGGCTGGCGAACCACA
>NZ_AVOF01000259.1:0-4628 GCF_000465935.2 Pseudomonas sp. EGD-AK9 | reverse complement strand
GGCCGTGCGCGAACGCCTGGCCGGCTTCGCCGTCGGCCACCGCCTCCACCTACCCGACTGAGGACGCCGCGCAGGGACGCGCGCCAGTCGACAGCCTGGCACCAACGTACAACCGCTGGTCGGCCGAACTTTGGCCGAGCATTGCCAGGGGCCCGACCCGGGAATAATGTCGAGACGCTGTTGCACCACGACAAGGAGCGTTTGCGATGCCATCTGGCCTCGACGCCCCGCCAGGCCCGGCAACATCGCGATGAAACCGGCGCACTGGCAGGCAGACCTGCAGCAAATCCAACAACTGCGACTGTTCCACAAGGTCGCCGCCAGCAGCCTCGACCAGTTGCTGCGGGAATTTCGCGCCTGCGAACTGGAGGCCGGTGAGGTCCTGCTCTCCCCGTTCAACCGCAACCAGCACCTCTACCTGCTGATCGAGGGCCAGCTGCGCGTCTACCTCGGCTCGCTGGACAACCAGCCGGTCGGCACCCTGGAAGTCGGCGACTGCGCCGGCGAGATCAGCTTCATCGACAACGAGCATCCCAGCGCCTACGTGGTCGCCGAGCGGCCCTCCACCGTGCTGCGCCTGCACCGCGAGTCGCTGATCGCGCTGTTCCAGCAATCGCCGCAACTGATGCAGAACCTCCTGGAGCTGCTTTGCGAACGGGTGCGCCGGGGCAACCGGCTGATCCTCGACAGCGAGCAGAATGCCAATATCGACACCCTCACCGGCAGCTTCAACCGGCGCTGGCTGGAGCACGTGTTCGAGCGCGAAAGCACCCGCTGCGCCTTCAACGACGAGCCGCTGTCGCTGCTGATGCTGGATGTCGACCACTTCAAGGCCTACAACGACCAGCACGGCCACCTGGCCGGCGACTACGCCCTGTGCCTGGTCGCCCATACCCTGCGCAACCAGCTGCGGCCGAAGGACAGCCTGGTGCGCTTCGGCGGCGAGGAGTTCGTCATCCTCCTGCCGGAGATCGCCGACCAGGGCGCGCGCGGCATCGGCGAGCGCCTGCGCCAGAGCCTGGAACGCATCGGCTCCTTCTATTCGCCGGTCGGCGTGCTGCCGGGGGTGACCATCTCCATCGGCCTGGCGCAGATGCGCCACCAGGACAGCCTGCAGAGCCTGATCGCCCGCGCCGACGCCGCGCTGTACCAGGCCAAGCAGCAGGGACGCAACTGCCTCTGCGGCTAGTCGGCCTGGTGCGCACGGCGCACCCTGGGGTAGGGTGGCGAATATAACAACACGCCTGGATGGCCACCCTTTATGCGCAAACTGCTGATCGCCCTGCTGCTGCTCGCCCCGCTTTCCGCCCTGGCCTTTTTCGGCCTACCCCAGGTGCTCGATGCACAGATGAACAGCGTCGCCTCGCCGCCGCCCTACCCCGCCAGCGCCAGCGCGCAGCAGCTGCACCAGGGCCTGTTCGTCGCCGACCTGCACGACGACGCCCTGCTCTGGGAACGCGACCTGCTCAAACGCTACGACTACGGCCACTCCGACCTGCCGCGCATGCTCGAAGGGCGCCTCGGCCTGCAGGTGTTCTCCACCGTGACCAAGACCCCGCGCGGGCTGAACATGGAAAGCAACGCCGGCGACAGCGACAACATCACCCTGCTGGCCATGGCCCAGCGCTGGCCGCGCGCGACCTGGGACAGTCTGCTGCAGCGCGCGCTGTACCAGGCCGAGAAACTGCGCGGGGCCGCAGACGCCAGCGACGGGCGCCTGGTGCTGATCCGCAACCGCGCCGAGCTGGCCCGCTTCGTCGAGGCCTGGCGGCAGGATCCGCAGCGAGTCGCCGCGCTGCTCGCCACCGAGGGCCTGCAGCCCATCGAGGGCAAGCTGGAGAACGTCGACGCGCTGTACGACGCCGGTTTCCGCATCGCCGGCCTGACCCACTTCTTCGACAATGAAGTCGGCGGCTCGGCCCATGGCCTGGAGAAAGGCGGCCTGACCCCGTTGGGTCGCCAGGTGATCGAACGCCTGGAAGAGAAAGCCATGCTGGTCGACCTGGCCCACGCCTCGCGGCCGCTGATCGACGACGTGCTGGCCATGGCCACGCGCCCGGTGCTGGTGTCGCACACCGGCGTCGAGGGCACCTGCCCCGGCACGCGCAACCTCAGCGACAAGCACCTGCAGGCCATCGCCGCCACAGGCGGGGTGATCGGCATCGGCTACTGGAGCACCGCGGTGTGCGACACCTCGGTCGCCGCCATCGTCCGCGCCATTCGTTATACGGCGGACAAGGTCGGCGTCGCGCACGTGGCCCTGGGCTCGGACTTCAACGGCACCGTGCACACGCCGTTCGACGTCACCGGCCTGGCCCAGCTCACCGAAGGCCTGCAGGGCGCCAGCTTCTCCCCCGAGCAGATCGCCGCGATCATGGGCGGCAACGTGCAGCGCCTGCTGCTGGCCAGCCTG
This sequence comes from Pseudomonas sp. EGD-AK9, assembly GCF_000465935.2. NCBI lineage: Bacteria > Pseudomonadati > Pseudomonadota > Gammaproteobacteria > Pseudomonadales > Pseudomonadaceae > Pseudomonas > Pseudomonas sp. EGD-AK9. The sequence continues at coordinate 2,215 of NZ_AVOF01000259.1, read as the reverse complement.
CCGGCGAAATAAGCCGCCCAGCGCGTTCGCCCCTTGACAGGGGCGAGCGAGGCACTTCGCCGCGCCCGCGTCTTGCATTACACTGGCAGCCGTTCATTCCTTAACCAATCGATGAGAAGCCCGTGCTCAAAGCACTCAAGAAAATGTTCGGCAAAGCCGAAGGCGAACTGCCCCAACCGGCCACCGCGCCCGTAGCGCCCGCCCAGGCCCAGGCCGGCGGTCAGGAAAAACCCAGCCGCATGCCCAAGCCTGCGCGCCAGCCCGAGACCGCTGCCGCCAGCGCGGCAACCAGCGCGGAACGCCCCGTCCGTCCGGCCAAGGCCGACAAGCCGCGCCGCGAGCGCCCGGCCAAGCCGGTGGACACCTGGAAGCTAGAAGACTTCGTGGTCGAGCCGGTCGAAGGCAAGACCCGCTTCCACGACTTCAAGCTGGCCCCCGAGCTGATGCACGCCATCCACGACCTCGGCTTCCCCTACTGCACGCCGATCCAGGCCGGCGTGCTGGGCTACACCCTCAAGGGCCAGGACGCCATCGGCCGCGCCCAGACCGGCACCGGCAAGACCGCCGCCTTCCTTATATCGATCATCACCCAGCTGCTGCAGACGCCGCCGCCGAAAGAGCGCTACATGGGCGAGCCGCGCGCGCTGATCATCGCGCCGACCCGCGAGCTGGTGGTGCAGATCGCCAAGGACGCCGCCGCGCTGACCAAGTACACCGGCCTCAATGTCATGCAGTTCGTCGGTGGCATGGACTTCGACAAGCAGCTCAAGCAGCTCGAATCGCGCTTCTGCGACATCCTGGTGGCCACCCCGGGCCGGCTGCTGGACTTCAACCAGCGCGGCGAGGTGCACCTGGACATGGTCGAGGTGATGGTGCTCGACGAAGCCGACCGCATGCTCGACATGGGCTTCATCCCCCAGGTGCGCCAGATCATCCGCCAGACCCCGATGAAGGGCGAGCGCCAGACCCTGCTGTTCTCCGCCACCTTCACCGACGACGTGATGAACCTGGCCAAGCAGTGGACGGTCAACCCGGCCATCGTCGAGATCGAGCCGGAGAACGTCGCCAGCGACAGCGTCGAGCAGCACGTCTACGCCGTGGCCAGCAGCGACAAGTACAAGCTGCTGTACAACCTGATCACGCAGAACGACTGGACGCGGGTGATGGTCTTCGCCAACCGCAAGGACGAGGTGCGCCGCATCGAGGAACGCCTGACCCGCGACGGCGTCAGCGCCGTGCAGATGTCCGGCGACGTGCCGCAGCACAAGCGCATCCGCGCCCTGGAGGGCTTCCGCGAGGGCAAGATCCGCGTCATGGTCGCCACCGACGTGGCCGGCCGCGGCATCCACGTCGACGCCATCAGCCACGTGATCAACTTCACCCTGCCGGAAGACCCGGACGACTACGTGCACCGCATCGGCCGCACCGGCCGCGCCGGCAGCAGCGGCACCTCGATCAGCTTCGCCGGCGAGGACGACGCCTTCGCCCTGCCGCCGATCGAGGCGCTGATCGGGCGCAAGATCCAGTGCGAGATGCCGCCGGACGAACTGCTCAAGCCGGTGCCGCGCAAGCACCACTGAGCCGCGCCGCCGCACCAGCAGAAGGCGAAGCCCCAGGGCTTCGCCTTTTTTGTTGGCGATGTCAGCGCGGGTCGTTGCATAGCCTGCAGGAGCGGATTTATCCGCGAAATACGCCCGGGCGCCATCGCGCCTCTGCCGGCAGCAGCTTCGTCCATGCGTCATCCTCGGACAGCCGGCGGCCATGCCCCTTGTCGAGCAGATACCAATAAGTCCAGAATGGACAAATAAGTTCATTCCGGATACCGCCGCCATGCCCAGCACCCCGCCCTATCTGATCCATCGGGCCGAAGCCGCCCAACTCCTCGCCCGCGTCGATGTCGTGCAGGCCATGCGCGAACTGTTCCGCAGCCTGGCGCGCGGCCAGGCGGTGCAGCCAGCGCAGCAGCTGGTGGAGTTTCCCGGCGGCGGCGACTTCATCAACTACCTCGGCGTGCTGGCCGAGCAGCGCGTCTACGGGGTCAAGACCTCGCCCTACATCCCCGGCGAGCGCGGCGCCATCGTCACCGCCTGGACCCTGCTGATGTCGATGGACGACGGCCAGCCGCTGCTGCTGTGCGATGCCGGCGAACTCACCACCGCCCGCACCGCGGCTACCACCGCCGTGGCGGTGGACTCCCTGGCGCCGGCCGCGGCCA
>NZ_AVOF01000258.1:0-4684 GCF_000465935.2 Pseudomonas sp. EGD-AK9 | reverse complement strand
CGCCGCGCCGAGCAGGCGCAGCGGCCACTGCCCGTTGGTCGGTTGTGCTGCCTGCGGCGCCGGCTGTTGCAGGCGCTCCAGGGCGTCGCGGGCGATCTGCGACAGGTGCGGCACCTGCTCGGCCTGCTGCTGCAGGTTGCGCAGCAGGTGCAGCGGACTGACCCGCTCGCGCATCCAGCGTTCGAGGAAGGGCTGCGCGGTGCTCCACAGGTCCAGGTCCGGGTACAGCTGGCGACCCAGGCCCTCGATGTTCAGCAGGGTCTTCTGCAGCAGCACCAGCTGCGGCTGCACTTCCATGTTGAAGCGCCGCGCGGTCTGGAACAGGCGCAGCAGCAGCTGGCCGAAGGAAATTTCCTTCAGCGGCCTCTCGAAGATCGGCTCGCACACGGTGCGGATCGCCGCCTCGAATTCGTTGACCTTGGTATCGGCCGGCACCCAGCCGGAATCGATGTGCAGCTGCGCCACCTTACGGTAGTCGCGCTTGAAGAAGGCGATCAGGTTGCGCGCCAGGTAGTCCTGGTCCTCGTCGGTGAGGCTGCCGATGATGCCGCAGTCGATGGCGATGTACTGCGGACTCCAGGGCGTGCGGGTGCTGACGAAGATGTTGCCGGGGTGCATGTCGGCGTGGAAGAAGCTGTCGCGAAACACCTGGGTGAAGAAGATTTCCACGCCGCGCTCGGCCAAGAGCTTCATGTCGGTGCGCTGGTCGGCCAGGGTCGCCAGGTCGGTCACCGGGATGCCGTAGATGCGCTCCATCACCAGCACCTGCGGGCGGCACAGGTCCCAGTACACCTGTGGCACGTAGAGCAGCGGCGAGCCGTCGAAGTTGCGCTTGAGCTGGCTGGCATTGGCCGCTTCGCGCAGCAGGTCGAGCTCGTCGTAGATGGTCTTCTCGTAGTCGCCGACCACTTCTACCGGGCGCAGGCGGCGGGCGTCGGCCGAGGCCTGCTCGGCGATGCGGGCGAGCAGGAACAGCCAGGCCAGGTCCTGGCGGATCACCGGCCTTAAGCCCGGGCGGATCACCTTGACCACCACCTCTTCACCGCTTTTCAGCTGCGCGGCGTGCACCTGGGCCACCGAGGCGGAGGCCAGCGGCTGGCTATCGAAGCGGGCGAACAGCTCGCCCACCGGCGCGCCGAGCTGGCCTTCGATCAGGGCGATGGCCTGGGCTTCGGGGAAGGGCGGCACCTGATCCTGCAGGCGCGCCAGCTCGTCGGCGATGTCCGGCGGCAGCAGGTCGCGGCGGGTGGAGAGCAGCTGGCCGAACTTGATAAAGATCGGCCCCAAATCTTCCAGAGCCAGGCGCAGACGCGCGCCGCGCGACAGTTGCAGCGGCTTGCGCGGCAGCCAGCGCCAGGGCAGCAGCCAGCCCAGGGCGCGCAGCCACACCGGCAGCGGCAGTGCCAGCAGCAGCTCGTCCAGCTGGTAGCGGACGATCACGCGCTGGATGCGCAGCAGGCGGCGAACGGCGAGTAGTTTCATGCGTCGGGCTTGGGTCGTGAGGCGAGGCGCTCGATGCGCGCCTCGAGGCGGTCGAGGGCGAGCTTGAGCTGGTCCAGTTCGGCGAAGCGCACCTCGGCCTCGCGCTGGCCGACCAGGCTGCGCGATTCTTCGGCGAGGTAGTCGGCCAGGTCCTGCTTGAGGCTGGCGGCGCCATTCGCCGCGAGGTTCACCCGGCTGCGCAGATGGCCGGCAAGCAGGGGGCTGGCGACTGGGCCTAGCCAGCGCGACAGTTCGTATTCCCAGTCCAGCTCCAGGTCCTGGAGGATGCCGGCCAGCTCCAGCAGCACCGCGCTGTCGCCGTCCAGCGACACTTCTGGGCGGTGCAGCACGGCGGTCTTGTCGCGGCTCAGCGCCAGGCGCGCCAGGCTGGCAGCGGGGGCGGTGAGGCTGCAGTCGGCGGGCGCCTGCCATTGCCCCGCCAGCTGCAGGCCGTCGCCGCTGGGCAGGATGAACAGCTCCAGCGCCGGGCTCTGGCAGTGCACAGCGATCACCTTGCCGGCCAGCTTGTGCAGGCGCGGCAGGGCGGTGCCGTCCAGGCGCAGGACGCGATTGAGGCCCGCCTCGACGCCGGCCAGCAGCCCGCTCAGCAGCATCAGGGCTTGATGCCGCGGTGCAGGGCGACGATGCCGCCGGTCATGTTGTGGTAGGTGACGCGCTCGAAGCCGGCCTCGACCATCATCGCCTTGAGGGTCTCCTGATCCGGGTGCATGCGGATCGACTCGGCGAGGTAGCGGTAGCTGTCGGCGTCGTTGCTGATCAGCTTGCCGGCCAGCGGCATGAAACTGAACGAGTAGGTGTCGTAGGCCTTGGCCAGCAGCGGGTTGCCCGGCTTGGAGAACTCCAGCACCAGCAGGCGCCCGCCGGGCTTGAGCACGCGCAGCATGGAGCGCAGGGCGTCTTCCTTGTGCGTCACGTTGCGCAGGCCGAAGGCGATGCTGACCACGTCGAAGTGGTTGTCGGGAAACGGCAGCTTCTCGGCATCGGCCTGGACGAACACCACGTTGCCGGCGACGCCCTTGTCCAGCAGGCGGTCGCGGCCGACCTTGAGCATGGAGTCGTTAATGTCGGCCAGCACCACCTGGCCGCTCGGGCCGACCAGGCTGGAAAACTTGCGGGTCAGATCGCCGGTGCCGCCGGCGATATCCAGCACGCGGTTGCCCGCGCGCACGCCGGACAGCTCGATGGTGAAGCGCTTCCACAGGCGATGCAGGCCGCCGGACAGCACGTCGTTCATCAGGTCGTACTTGGCCGCCACCGAGTGGAACACCTCGGCCACTTTTTCCGCCTTCTGGCTTTCCGGCACGTCCTGGAAACCGAAGTGGGTGGTGGGTTCCTGCTCCTGGGCCTTGCGTGGATCGCTCATATCGCTCTACCGGCTAAAGATCGCCGCTCATTCTAAAGGCGCCCGGCGCCTTTGTCTTGCCCGGGTGCCCGGCCGCGCGGCGGGCTGGTAGAGTGATGTGACCCCATGCCGCAGGCCACGGCCGCCGCGGCGCCCGGCAGTCAGTTCAAGGAGTTGCCATGTCCCGTATTCGCGTCGAACGTCCCCACCAGCTCGGCCGCGCCGCTGCGCGCGAGAAGGCCGAGCAACTGGCCGAGCGCCTGGCCCGAGAGTACGACGTGCGCTATCGCTGGAATGGCGACACCCTGGAGTTCAAGCGCAGCGGCGCCGACGGCAGCATCGAGGTGGGCGAGGATCGGGTGTGCGTCGAGCTCAAGCTGGGCCTGCTGCTGTCGGCCATGGGCGGCAGCATCAAGCGCGAGATCGAGCAGGTGCTGGACAAGTCGTTGGCGTAGGTTGGCGCTAAGCGCAGCGAAGCCCAACAGGGAGCACGCAGTGCTCCGCCCGATGATCTCGGCGCCTGGCGCGCCGCCGCCCGGCTGCAATCCGGGGGCTCCACCATGGTGGAGCGGTGACGCGCGACCCACCCTGCCGCGCGCCTAGTATGCGATTTCTAATTTTTCTCCCTAGGGTGTACCCAAGCCTGCATTCCGTGGGCGTTTCCGCTAACTGTCAAAGCGCGTGAGGTGCACCATGTCGAAAGTTGCCGTGAAGAAGAAAGTCGAAGCCGTGGCCGAGGACAAAGCCGGTCTGCTCGATGACGTCAAGGGCTATGCCCGCAAGATCTACCTGGCGGGCCTGGGTGCCTACGCCAAGGCCGGTGCCGAGGGTGTCGAGTACTTCAAGGAGCTGGTCAAGAGCGGCGAGAGCCTCGAGAGCAAGGGCAAGCAGCTGGTCGACGAACAGGTCGAAGCCGCCAACAGCCAGATCGAATCGGTAAAGAAAACCGTCAACTCCAACGTCACCAGCGTCAAGGGCAAGGTCGAAGTGCAGCTCGACAAGATCGAGAAGGCCTTCGACACCCGTGTCGCCGCCGCCCTGAACCGTATCGGCATTCCCTCCAAGCAGGATGTTGAGGCACTCTCTGCTAAGCTGGATGAGCTGAGCGCGTTGCTCGAGCACGTCGCGCGTACCAAATAAGGAGATCAGGATGGCTGTTAAGAAGAAAACCGAGAAACAGACCAGCTCCTGGATCGGCGAGGTCGAGAAATACTCGCGCCAGATCTGGTTGGCAGGCTTGGGCGCTTACTCCAAGGTCAGCAAGGACGGCACCAAGCTGTTCGATACCCTGGTCAAGGACGGCGAGAAGGCCGAGAAACTGGCCAAGAGCGAAGTCGACAAGCAGGTCGATGCGGTGAAAGCCGGCGTCGGCTCCAAGGTCGGTTCCGCCAAGTCCAAGGTCGATGAGGTCAAGGACAAGGCGATCGGCAAGTGGAGCGAGCTGGAAGAGGCTTTCGACAAGCGTCTGAACAATGCCATCTCGCGGCTGGGCGTGCCCAGCCGCAACGAGGTCAAGGCATTGAACGACAAGGTCGACAGTCTGACCAAGCAGCTGGAGAAGATCGCTGGCGTGTCGGCCAAGTCGGTGGCCAAGCCGGCGGCGAAAGCGGCTGCCAAGCCGGCACCGAAAGCCGCGGCGAAACCGGCCGCCAAGCCGGTGGCCAAGGCTGCCGCCAAGCCGGCTGCAAAACCTGCGGCCAAACCGGTAGCGGCCAAGCCTGCGGCCGCCGCCAAGCCGGTCGCCAAGCCCGCTGCCAAACCTGCAGCCAAGGCCGCGGCGAAACCTGCTGCCAAGCCGGCGGCGAAACCGGCAGCGGCGAAGAAGCCGGCGGCGAAGAA
>NZ_AVOF01000257.1:0-4692 GCF_000465935.2 Pseudomonas sp. EGD-AK9 | reverse complement strand
CCCCCCTGCGCCCGCCACAGGCGCAGCCGATCCAGCAGCTTGCCGCCCCACACATTGATCAGCAGCCCGCCCATCACCAGCGACGCGCCGACCAGTTGCAGCGCGCCCAGGCGTTCGCCCAGCAGCAACGCCGCAGAGCCGATGCCCACCACCGGCACCAGCAACGAGAACGGCGCCACCTGGCTGGCCGGGTAGCGCGACAGCAGGCGACTCCACAGGCCATAGCCGAGAATGGTCGCGGCGAACGCCAGGTAGGCCAGCACCAGCAGCGCCTCCACCCCGAAGCCGCGCAGCGCGCTTTCGATCGCCGCCGGCCCTTCCAGCCACAGCGACAGCCCCAGAAAAGGCAGCGGCGGCACCAGGCTGCCCCAGACCACCAGGCCGACCAGGTTCACCCGGCCCAGCTTGCGCGTGACGATATTGCCCAGCGCCCACATCGCCGCGGCGCCAATGGTCAGGGCGAAGCCTGCCAGGGTCATCGCCTGGCCGCCCTGCAGGCCGATCAACGCCAGCCCGGCGGCCGCCACCAGCAGGCCCAGCAGGTTGCTCGCGCGCAGGCGCTCGCCCAGCAGCAGCGCGGCGAAGAACAGGGTAAAGAAGGCCTGCGATTGCAGCACCAGCGAGGCCAGCCCGGCCGGCATGCCCACATGCATGGCGTAGAACAGGCAGGCGAACTGGCCCAGCGAGATGGTCAGGCCGTAGGCCAGCAGCCAGCGCAGCGGCACCTGTGGCCGGCGCACGAAGAGAATCGCGGGAAAGGCGGCGAGCAGGAAACGCAGCGCGCCGAGCAGCATCGGCGGCATCTCGTGCAGGCCGAGCTTGATCACCACGAAATTCAGGCCCCAGACGACAATCACCAACAGCGCCAGCAGCAGATCTTTGGGCGACATGGGGCAATCCTCGCGGTCAGGGAGCGGCCATTAGAGCAAGCACATAGCCTGCGCGGCAGACACAGTGAGCGCGGAAAAACGCCACACAGTGCGCTGATCGCCCGCCCTGTGCCGCAGGCCGTTCTGCCGCGCCGCGCCCTTTGCTACCCTGCGCCCTCCTTCGCCGCGGCCGCTGCCATGAGCCTGTCCGACTTCCTCCTGTTCGCCCTGCCGGCGATCTTCCTCACCGGGCTGTCCAAGGGCGGCTTCGGCGGCGCCCTGGGCGGCATCGCCGTGCCGCTACTGGCGCTGGCCACCTCGCCCAAGCAGGCGGTGGCGATCATGCTGCCGATCCTCTGCCTGGCCGATCTGGTGGGGCTGAAGGCCTACTGGGGCAAGTGGGACGCGGCCAACCTCAGGGTGATGCTGCCCGGCGCGCTGATCGGCATCGTCATCGGTGCGCTGACCTTCGAGCTGTTCGACGAGCGCAGCATCGGCCTGCTGATCGGGGTGATCGCGGTGAGCTTCGTCGCCCTCGGCCTGCTCGCCGGCAACCAGGCGCCGCGGCCGCTGCACAAGGGCCGCGGCACCCTGCTGTCGAGCCTGGCCGGCTTCACCAGCTTCGTCGCCCATGCCGGCGGGCCGCCGGTGATGATGCACCTGCTGCCGCAACAGCTGGACAAGCTGCGTTTCGTCGCCACCATCAACCTGTTCTTCCTGCTGACCAACGCGGCCAAGCTGCTGCCCTACGCCGCCCTGGGCCAGTTCAGCCGGGACAATCTGCTGCTGAGCCTGATGCTCGCGCCCATAGTGCCGCTCGGCGTGTGGAGCGGCCTGTGGCTGCAGTCGCGGGTCAACCACCAGTGGTTCTACCGCATCGCCCGGCTGGGCATCCTGCTGGCCGGCGTGCAGCTGATCTGGCGCAATCTGTAGCCCTCATCGCCCCTGCAGGAGCGGCCTCAGCCGCGACGCTGGCAGCGCTGCGGGGGATTCGGTCCGCAGGAGCTACAGCCCGAGGATCTCGCGCAACTCGCGCGCCGTCGGCATCCGCGCCGAGATGCCGCTGGCGAAGTCGAAGCGCTTGGCCGTGGCCAGCGGCCCGACTATCACCGGATCGAAACCGGCATCGGTCACCAGGCGCGCCGCCACCTCCAGCGCCGCCTCGTCATCGCCGGCCAGCGGGATGGCCAGTTTCTCGCCGCTGCGATGGGCCTGACTGCGCAGGTTGTGGGCGGAAATGGCGTTGAACGCGCGCACCAGGCGCACGCCGGGCAGAAAGCGCTGCGAGGCCAGGCCGGCACCCAGCTCGCGGGCCTCCTCGGCCATCGGCCCGTCGCGTTCCGGGCGCGGATTGCCGGCATCCAGCAGCACCTTGCCGGCCAGCTCGCCGGCAAGGTCGCGGCCGATCTGCGGCGTGGCGGCGTAGGGCACCGCCAGCAGTATCACCTGGCCGAACTCGGCCGCCTCGCGCGGGGTGCCAACCCGGGCGCGCTCGCCCAGCTCCAGGGCCAGCGGCTGCAGACGCTCGGGATGACGCGAGGACATCATCACCTCGTGCCCCGCCTCGACCCACAGCCGCGCCAGCGCGCCGCCGATATTGCCGGTGCCGATGATGCCGATGCGCAAGGCGTCCGCGTGCGCCAGCGCCGGGGCGCCGCCCAGCAGCACCAGCAGGCCCAGCGCGGTGGCGAAACGATGCAGGAAAGGGGACATGGCGACCTCCTCGAACGCGTCACGGCGACACAGGCCAAGCATAGAGAAGCCGCACGCGACGACCGTCGCCGATTCGCAACAGGGTGTTGCCCGCCAGCTATGCTTGAAAGGCGATAACGCATGACAGCCGGCTGCAGGGGCCGAGGAGGTGGTAGTGACCCGAATGCATGTACCCAGTCAATGACCAACTTCCCGGAGACACGACCATGAGCAAGAGCATGGATTCCCACAAAGAAGGCAAGAAGAAGCCGCTGAAAACGGCACACGAGAAACGCATGGCCAAACGCGAGAAGAAACACGGCCAGACCCTGCTCGGCAGCCACTCGCCCAACGCCTGAGCCCCAGCCTGCCGGCGCAGAACCGCTGCGCCGGCGCTTCCCCCGCCGCCAACGCCATCCGGGAAATTGCGCGTGCCGCCGGCGCCGCAAGGCACTAGAATCCGCAGCCTAACCGATCGTCCGGCCGCCCCGCGCCGCGACGCCGTCTCACCTATCGGCCAGGAGACCCCAGATGGGCGCCCAGTGGAAAGCCAAACCCAAAGAAGCCGCCGCCAATGCCCGAGGCAAGATCTTCGGCAAGCTGGTGAAGGAAATCATGATCGCCGCGCGTAACGGCGCCGACCCGGACACCAACGCCAAGCTGCGCCTGGCCGTGCATCAGGCGAAGAAGGCCTCGATGCCCAAGGACACCCTGGAGCGCGCGATCAAGAAAGGCGCCGGCCTGTCCGGCGAGGTGATCAACTACGAGCGCACCCTCTACGAAGGCTTCGCCCCGCATCAGGTGCCGCTGATCGTCGAGTGCCTGACCGACAACGTCAACCGCACCGTGGCCGAGATCCGCGTGCTGTTTCGCAAGGGCCAGCTCGGCGCCTCCGGCTCGGTGAGCTGGGACTTCGACCACGTCGGCCTGATCGAGGCCAGCACCGACGAGGGCGCCGACCCGGAACTGGCCGCCATCGAAGCCGGCGCCCAGGACTTCGTCCCCGATGACGAGGGCGCGACCCTGTTCATCACCGAGCCGACCGACCTCGACGCCGTGTGCAAGGCGCTGCCGGAGCAGGGCTTCACCGTCAACTCGGCCAAGCTCGGCTACCGCCCGAAGAACCCGGTGAGCAGCCTGACGCCGGAGCAGCTGGAAGAAGTCGAAGCCTTCCTCGAAGCCATCGACGGCCACGACGACGTGCAGAATGTCTACGTCGGCCTGGCCGGCTGATTCCGCTCGCTAAAGCACTTTGCCCCCTCCCCCACCGATGGGCGAGGGGACAGAGGTCTCACCTGCTCGACACTCGCGACACCTGCCGTGAACACCACCCTGCATATCGCCGCCGCCTGCCTGTTCGACCAACGGGGCCGCCTGTTGCTGGTGCGCAAGCGCAACACCCGGTTCTTCATGCTGCCCGGCGGCAAGCGCGAAGCCGGCGAGGATGCCCTGGCTGCCCTGCGCCGCGAACTGCATGAAGAATTGGAACTGCAGCTGGACGACGCGGCGCTGCACCCGCTCGGCCGATTCCAGGCAAGCGCCGCCAACGAGGCCGATACCTGGCTGCAGGCGGAGATCTTCCACGCCGCCCTGCCCCACGCCGTACATCCGGCGGCCGAGCTGGAGGAACTGCGCTGGTACGCCGCCGGCCAGCCCTTCGACGGCGAGCTGGCGCCGCTGCTGCGCGAGCAGGTGCTGCCCGCCCTTGGCCGCGCGCCTTTGTTGATCCACGGCAACGCGCGGCCACGCGGCCACGCGCTAGGCTGCGCCGATAACCAGAACCCTTAGTTTTGCGTGCAAACCCACAGCAACCCGAGGTTTGCCATGAGTATCAGCTCCGCCCAGATCTGCCAGGCCGCCGACCAGCTGCAGGGCTTCGTCGGCTTCAACGCCAAGACCGGCCAGTACCTGCTGCGTTTCTCCGAGGACAGCTTCGGCCTCGACGTGCCGGCCGAGACCATCACCCCGACCTGCGAATACGTCTGGCACGCCGAGGCAGACGGCCAGATGCGCCTGGATCGCCAGCGCCTGGCCTGGCTGCAGGAGCAGCGCATCGACGAGCGGGTCAACCTCGGCGAGGCGCTGCGCCTCTACCTGCGGCGCAGCGACCTGCCGGAGATCCGCGCCGAAC
>NZ_AVOF01000256.1:0-4701 GCF_000465935.2 Pseudomonas sp. EGD-AK9 | reverse complement strand
ACCAGGCGCCGCTGGCCGCCGCCGGCGCGGTGGCGGTGGCCTTGCTGCTGGGGCTGAAACAGGCGCTGCACGGCGCCCTGCGCCGCCTCAGCGAGGGCGAAGTGCTCGGCGCGCTGAAGCTGCTGTTCATCTCCCTGGTGCTGCTGCCGGCGCTGCCGAACCAGGGCTACGGCCCCTGGCAGGCGTTCAACCCCTACGTGATCTGGTGGATGGTGGTACTGATCGCCGCCATCGGCTTCGCCGCCTACGTGGCGATCCGCCTGGTCGGCACCCGCCACGGCCTGCTGATCACCGCCCTGCTCGGCGGCATCGTCTCGTCCACGGCGATGACCCTCACCCTCGCCCGCCTGCACGGCGAACGCCGCCTGCAGGCGCTGCTGGCCTGCGGCCTGCTGGCCACCTCGGCGCTGATGTTCCCGCGGGTGCTGCTGGAGGTCGGGCTGATCAATCCGGCGCTGCTGGCGCAGCTGTTCTGGCCGCTGACCGCCGCCGCGCTGGTCTACAGCGGCGGCGCCCTGGCGTTCTACCGCCTGGCCGGACGCGAGTCGGACGAAAGCGGCGAGCCGCCGCTGAAGAACCCCTTCGAGTTGGGCCCGGCGCTGCGCTTCGCCGCCCTGCTGCTGCTGATCCTGTTTCTGGTCGAAGGCGCGCGGCGCTGGCTGGGCGATGCCGGGGTGTATCTGGTGGCGCTGGTCTCGGGCCTGGCCGACGTCGACGCCATCACCCTGTCGCTGGCGCGCAGCGCGCAGCTGGACCTCGACCAACAGGTGGCGGTACGCGGCATCTTCCTCGCCGCGCTGAGCAACAGCCTGGTCAAGGCCGGCCTGATCGCCCTGATCGGCGGCCGCCAGCTGGCGCTGCGCACGGCGCCGGTGATGCTCGGCGGCTTGCTGCTCGGCGCGGCGCTGCTGCTGTTCTGAACGCCGGACGCCGCTCAGGGGCGCTGCAAGAACCCCTGCAACAGGCGATGCACCCGCTCGCTCAGCTCGCGGTTGGCGGCCACCGGCAGGCCGCGCGCCAGCTCCGCTTCCACCACCTGCTCGACCAGCGGGCGCAGCTGCAGCAGCTGGGCGCTGAGCGGCTCCAGCTGGTCGGCATGCGGCAGCGAGGTCTGCAGCAGCGGGTTGACCAGGTGGCCGACGATCATCTGCACGATGCCGGTGGCGACCTGCTCGACATGGCCGCGAATCGACTCCAGCTCGTCCAGCAGCGCCGGCAGCGGGATGCCGGCGCGGTACAGCTCGATCCCGGCGGCCAGCAGCCGCGGGCTGGGCACCGCCAGGTGGTCGCCGGCGAACTGCAGCAGGCCGAGGGCCTGGACGCGGTCGATCACCGCGTCATCCAGATCCGCGCCGAAGATCGCCTGCAGCTCGGCGAACTCCAGGCGCCCGGGCTGCTCGGGCTCTCCCGGGCCGCGGATGGCCTGCTCCAGGCCCAGCACGTGGGCCAGGTCGCGGCCCTGGGCCCAGGCCTCGAACAGCTCGCGAATGCTGGCGATGCTGTAGCCGCGCTCGAGCAACTGGCCGATCAGTTGCAGCCGCGCCAGGTGCTCGCCGCTGTAGATGCCGACTCGCCCGCGCCGCTCGGGCGGCGGCAGCAGGCCGCGATCCTGATAGGCGCGCACGTTGCGCACGGTGGTCTGCGCGGCCTGGGCCAGCTCGTCGACCGTGTATTCGGCGACTGCCGCCGCGGCCATGGGGGCGGCGCTGCCGAGCAGGCGCTGGAAGAACAGGGAGGCTTGGGTCATGGCGCGATCATAGCCCCGCGCTTCGCCCGCCAACAACCGCGCCGGCGCCCCCAACCAAGGGCTGGACTTGCCCTGCCCGGCTCCCGCGGAAAAGTCGCGCCAGGCGCTATAACCCCTGATCTAGAGCGGCTGCAAGGCGCTCGGTAACGCCGTAACGCGGCCACCTGCCAGGCGCCGGATCGGCTAGGCAAGCGCGCAGCGGCGCTGAACAATGACGATGACATCGAGCAATGTAACCGTCACTTGCCGGAGCCTGCCATGCCCGCCTCTTCCATCCCCGCCGGATTCGCCCCATGAACGCGCCGCTGCCCCGTCACGAGCCGCCAGCGCAGCGCCTGGAGGTCCAGGGCGACGGCGTGCGCCTGCAAACCTATGCGTGGGGCCGGGCCGACGGCCCGACCCTGCTGCTGGTGCACGGCTACCCGGACAACCACGAGATCTGGCTGCCGCTGGTGCGCGAGCTGGCCGCCGAGTACCGCATCGTCGCCTACGACGTGCGTGGCCATGGCGCCTCGCAGGTGCCGCGGCGCCTGCGCGACTACCGCCTGGACCGGCTGGCGAACGACCTGGAAGCGGTGATCCGCGCCGTCAGCCCGCAGCGCCCGGTGCATCTGGTGGCCCACGACTGGGGCTCGATCCAGAGCTGGGAGGCGGTCACCGAGCCGCGCATCCAGCCGCTGCTGGCCTCCTACACCAGCATCTCCGGGCCCTGCCTGGACCACGTCGGCCACTGGCTGCGCGAGCGCCTCAGCCTGCGCCGCCCGCAGGCGCTGGTGCAGGCGCTCAGGCAGCTGCTCAGCTCCTGGTACATCGCCTTCTTCCACACCCCGTGGCTGCCGGAGCTGACTTGGCACCTGGGTCTGGATCGCGCCTGGCCCTGGCTGCTGCGCCGCCTCGAAGGGGTACGCGGCCTGCCGCCGAGCAGCAGCCAGCGCGGCGACGGCATGCGCGGGGTACAGCTGTACCGCGCCAACTTCATCCGCAGCCTGCTGCGCCCGCGCGCACGCAGCACCCGGGTGCCGGTGCAACTGATAGTGCCGCTGGGCGACCGCTTCGTCCGCCCGCAGCTGTTCGACGACCTGGCGCACTGGGCGCCGCTGCTGACCCGCCGCGAGGTGCGCGGCGGCCACTGGCAGCTGCTGGCCGAGCCGAGCGCGCTGGCCAGCTGGCTGCGCGAACATGTCGGCCGGCTGGAGACCGCTCAGGGCGTCTCGAGATAGGCCGCTGGCGGCCGACGCAGCGCGAAGAAGCAAGGCCGCAGCGCGCCCTGCGGCCGTAACCTATCGCCTCGCCGCCGGCTACTCGCCCAGCTCGTCCAGCGCCGGCAGGTCGGCGGCGCGCTCCAGCAGCTCGGCCGGCAGACTCTTGCTGGCGCGGGCGCCGAGCAGCTTGAGATTCTCCGCGCGACCGATCAGGTTGCCGCGCCCCTCCACCAGCTTGTTGCGCGCGCCGGCGTAGGCCTTGTCCAGCTGCTGCAGGCGGCTGCCCATCTCGTCCAGATCGGCGATAAAGGCGACGAACTTGTCGTACAGCTGGCCGGCGCGCTCGGCGATCTCGCGGGCGTTCTGGCCCTGGCGCTCCTGGCGCCAGAGGCTGTCGATGACGCGCAGGGTGGCCAGCAGGGTGGTCGGGCTGACGATCACCACCTGCTGCTCGAAGGCCTCCTGGAACAGATTCGGCTCGGCCTGCAGCGCCGCGGCGAAGGCCGCCTCGATGGGCACGAAGAGCAGGACGAAATCCAGGCTGTGCAGGCCTTCCAGGCGCTGATAGTCCTTGCCGGACAGGCCCTTGAGGTGGCTGCGCAGCGACACCAGGTGCTGCTTGAGCGCCTGCTGGCGGATCACCTCGTCGTCGGCGGCGACATATTGCTGATAGGCGCTGAGGCTGACCTTGGCGTCGACTATCACCTGCTTGTCGCCCGGCAGGCGAATCAGCACGTCGGGCTGGAAGCGCTCGCCACCGGCGCCCTTGAGGCTGACCTGGGTCTGGTATTCGCGGCCCTTCTCCAGGCCGGCATGCTCCAGCACCCGCTCCAGCACCAGCTCGCCCCAGTTGCCCTGGGTCTTCTGGCCCTTGAGCGCGCGGGTCAGGTTGGTCGCCTCGTCGCCCAGGCGCTGGTTGAGCTGCTGCAGGCGCTCCAGCTCCTTGCCCAGGGAAAAACGCTCGCGCGCCTCCTGCTGGTAGCTTTCGTCGACCCGTTTCTCGAACGCCTGGATGCGCTCCTTGAGCGGGTCGAGCAACTGGCCGAGGCGCTGTTGGCTGCTCTCGGCGAAACGCTGCTCGCGCTCGTCGAAGATCTTCGTCGCCAGCTCGGCGAACTGTGCGCGCAACTCGTCGCGCGCGCCCTGCAAGTCGTCCAGGCGCTGCTGCTGGTTGTCCCGCTGTTCCTGCAGCTCGGCGCTCAGCGCCGCGCACTCGGCGGTCAGCCGGCGCAGCTCGGCCTCGTTGCGCTCACGCTGCTGGTTCCAGCTCTGCGCCGCCTCGCGGGCGATCTGTCGCTCCTGCTGGAGCAATTCGTTCTCGCGGCGCAGGCCGGCCAGCTCGCTCTGCTGCTCGACCTTGATCTCGCTGACCTCGGCCAGCTCGGCGCGGCAGTCGTCGAGCTGAGCGGTCAGCCCGGCCTGGGTCAGCTGGGCATGCTCCAGACGTTCCTGCAGCAGCGCCTGCTCGCGCTCGGCGCGCGCCAGACGCCGCTGCCAGGCCCACAGCCCGGCCAGCAGAGGCAGCAGCGCAGCGGCGAACCCGAGCGCGAGGGATAACGGATCGAAAGACATAGACACTCCCAGTGGAACCGCCGGGCAGTATAACCAGCGGTGCAACCAGGGTCAGCGCGGCAGGCGTGCGAGCAGGCGCTTGGCCTCGTGGGAACCCTGGGCCGCGGCCTGCTCCAGCCAGTGACGGGCCTGCTGCGGCTCGCCGGCACCCGGCTGGCTGCACAGCCTCCCGAGCTCCAG
>NZ_AVOF01000255.1:0-4712 GCF_000465935.2 Pseudomonas sp. EGD-AK9 | reverse complement strand
CGGGCCGGCGCCGGCGACGTAGACGGTGCTGCCCGGGCCGACGCCGGCGGTGACCGCGCCGTGGTAGCCGGTGGGCAGGATGTCGGACAGGCAGGTCAGGTCGCGGATCTTCTCCATGGCCTTGTCGCGATCCGGCAGCTTGAGCAGGTTGAAATCGGCGTAGGGCACCAGCACGTATTCGGCCTGGCCGCCGGTCCAATCGCCCATGTCGACGTAGCCGTAGGCGCCGCCGGCGCGCGCCGGGTTGACGGTCAGGCAGACGCCGGTGTGTTGTTCCTTGCAGCTGCGGCAGCGGCCGCAGGCGACGTTGAACGGCACCGAGACCAGGTCGCCGATCTGCAGGCGCTCGACGTCGCGGCCCTTCTCGATCACCTCGCCGGTGATCTCGTGGCCCAGCACCAGGCCGACCTGGGCGGTGGTACGGCCGCGCACCATATGCTGGTCGGAGCCGCAGATATTGGTGGAAACCACTTTCAGGATGACCCCGTGCTCGATCTTCTTGCCGCGCGGGTCCTGCATTTTCGGGTAGTCGATCTTCTGCACTTCGACCTTGCCCGTACCGAGATAAACCACACCACGATTACCAGACATGCGTCACTCTCCTTTGTTGTTGTGGATACAAGACGCGACCGACGGGCCGCGCGACCTTGCACTGGAGCTTTTCGTCTGTTGCCGGACACCGCCGGTGAAGCCTGGCAGGGCGGTGACCGCAGGGTGCGCCGTGCGCACCTATGTTCTTGCGTGATACCCGGTGCGCGCGGCCTAGGCGGCCCCGCGACAGGCGATGAGTCAGGGGTTGAGCACCACCGTGCGGTTGGCGTTGAGGAACACGCGGCGGTCGATGTGGTAGCCGACGGCGCGGGCCAGGGTCAGGCACTCGATGTCGCGGCCCTTGGCGATCAGGTCCTCGGGGTAGTGGGCGTGGTCCACCGCCTCCACTCCCTGGGCGATGATCGGCCCCTCGTCGAGGTGGTCGTTGACATAGTGGGCGGTGGCGCCGACCAGCTTGACGCCCTTCTGATAGGCCTGGTGGTAGGGCTTGGCGCCCTTGAAGCCGGGCAGCAGCGAGTGGTGGATATTGATCGCCCAGCCGTCCAGCTTGCGGCACAGCTCGGGCGACAGCACCTGCATGTAGCGGGCGAGCACCACCAGCTCGGCGCCGGTGTCCTCGACCACCTGCATGACCTTGCGCTCCTGCGCCGGCTTGTCGGCCGGGTCGAGCGGGAAGTGGTGATAGGGGATACCGTGCCAGCGCGCCAGCGGTTCCAGATCCGGGTGGTTGGACACCACCGCCACCACGTCCATGGCCAGCTGGCCGATGCGCTGGCGGTAGAGCAGGTCGTTCAGGCAGTGGTCGGCCTTGGACACCATCAGCACCACCTTGGCCCGGTAGCCCGGCGGGGTCAGCTCCACCTGCATGGCGAAGGGCGCCAGGCGCTCGGCCACGCCGGCGCGGAAGGCGGCCTCGTCGAAACCCTCTGGCTGGCGGAACTCGACGCGGATAAAGAAGCGCGAGGACAGCCGGTCATCGAAACTGTGGTGCTCGGTGACGTAGCAGCGCTGCTCGAACAGAAAGCGCGTCACCGCATCCACCGTGCCGAGCACGCTCGGGCAGTGGGCGGTGAGAATCCAGGTATCGGGGGTGCGGCTCATGTCGATCTCCAAAGCGCAACGACGTAGGTTGGGCTGAGCTTGCGAAGCCCAACAGGGGGCGCACGGCGCTCCCTGCGGCCTTCCGGGGCTCCCTGCGTTGGGCCTCGCTGCGCTCGGCACCAACCTACCCAGAGCCCCTTGTCGATCAGGCTTCTACCGCCAGCCCGTACTCGGCGCTGGCATCCTGCAGCCACAGCCAGAAGTAGTCGGAGAAGCTGCGGCGGATCAGCAGTTCCCAGGTTTCCTCGGCGGTATGACGGATGATCAGCTGCGACTTGGCGAACACCGTGCCCACCGCCTTGCCCACCGGGAAGTTGCTCGGGTGCACGTCGTAGCTGCTGGACTTCATCAGCAGCTCGCGCACCTTGGGCCCGGACAGTTCCAGCAGGGTCTGCCCGCCGCTGACGTTGACCACCGAGATGTGCTGGCCGGCCAGCGCCTCGCGCAGCTTGGCCTCGACCTCGAACTCCGTGCCGCCGGGCACGATCAGCAGCCACTCGTCCGGCCCCAGCCACTGCAGCGAGCTGTCGCCGCTGGCCACCAGGGTCAGCGCCACCGGCAGCTCCAGGCCCAGGGCCTTGTGCACGCCGCCGGCGAACTCGGCATCGTCGGCGTCGCCACGCAGGATCAGGTGACCCAGCAGCTTCTTCTCGCGCAGGGTCACCCCGGCGCGCTTGGGGCCCTTGCCGGCCAGCTCGTGCAGGCCGGCGTGGTGCAGCGGCGATTGCCCGGCGATGTCGGCGGGGCGTTGCTGGTAAACGTTCACGTTAGACATTCTGGCGATCCCCTTTCGGGTCATAGAACACGGGGCTGACGATTTCGGCTTCGATCACGCTGCCATCGGCCAGCGGCGCGAACACGCGCTCGCCGATCCGCGAGAGGCCGCCCCGCACCAGGGCCATGGCGAAGCTGTAACCCATGGCCGCGCTCATGTAGCTGGAGGTGACGTGACCGACCATGGTCATCGGCACCGGCTGCTTGGGGTCGAATACCAGCTGCGCGCCTTCGGGCAGGACCTTGTTCGGGTCCAGGGGCTTGAGGCCGATCAGCTGCTTGCGGTTTTCCTTGAGGCAGTCCTCGCGGTTCATGCCGCGCCAGCCGATCCAGGAGAACGGCTTGGTGCGACCGACACACCAGCCCATGCCCAGATCGTCCGGGGTGACCGAGCCGTCGGTGTCCTGGCCGATGATGATGAAACCCTTCTCGGCACGCAGCACGTGCATGGTCTCGGTGCCGTAGGGGGTCAGGCCGTGCTTCTGGCCGGCGGCGATGATCTTCTCCCACACGCCGAGGGCGTAGTTGGCCTGCACGTTGACCTCGTAGGACAGCTCGCCGGTGAAGGAGATGCGGAACACCCGCGCCGGTACACCGCCGACCTTGCCTTCCTTCCAGCTCATGAAGGGGAAGGCGTCCTTATCGAGATCGATATCCGTCACTTCCGCCAGCAGCTTGCGGCTATTGGGGCCGGACAGGGTCATGGTCGCCCAGTGGTCGGTGACCGAGGTGAAGTACACCTTCAGCTCCGGCCACTCGGTCTGGTGGTAGATCTCCAGCCACTCCATCACCCGGGCGGCGCCGCCGGTGGTGGTGGTCATGACGAAATGGTTGTCGGCCAGACAGGCGGTGACGCCGTCGTCGAAGACCATGCCGTCTTCCTTGCACATCAGGCCGTAGCGGGCCTTGCCCACGTCCAGCTTGGTCCAGGCGTTGGTGTAGACGCGGTTGAGGAACTCGCGCGCATCCGGGCCCTGGATGTCGATCTTGCCCAGGGTCGAGGCGTCGAGGATGCCCACCGCGTTGCGCACCGCCAGGCACTCGCGGGCCACCGCGGC
This sequence comes from Pseudomonas sp. EGD-AK9, assembly GCF_000465935.2. Lineage (NCBI taxonomy): Bacteria > Pseudomonadati > Pseudomonadota > Gammaproteobacteria > Pseudomonadales > Pseudomonadaceae > Pseudomonas > Pseudomonas sp. EGD-AK9. Next base: position 1,227 of record NZ_AVOF01000255.1, on the reverse strand, counting down.
GTGCATGTCTTCGCCGTTCTTGGGGAAGTACCAGGGACGCTTCCACTGGCCGACGTCCTCGAACTCGGCGCCGTTCTCCAGGTGCCACTTGTGCATGGCGGTGTAGCGCTTGGGCTCGAACAGCTCGCCGCAGTGACGGCCGGCGATGGCGCCGAAGGTCACCGGGGTGTAGTTCGGGCGGAACATGGTGGTGCCCATCTCGGCGATGCTGATGCCCAGCGAACGCGCGGCGATGGCCAGGCCGTTGATGTTGCCCAGCTTGCCCTGGTCGGTGCCGAAGCCCAGCGCGGTGTAGCGCTTGACGTGCTCGACCGACTCGAAGCCCTCGCGGGTGGCCAGCTCGATGCCGGCGGCGGTGACGTCGTTCTGCTGGTCGACGAACTGCTTCGGCGCCCGCGCGGTACCCTTGTCGTGCGGCACCTGGAACAGCGCGACCGCGGCTTCCTCGATGCGCTTCTCGGCCTTCGGCAGGCTGCCGGCGACGGCCTTGAAGCCGGCTTCGGCGGCGGCCTTGGCGCCGGCCTCGAAACCGTCGGCGAGGCTGTCGCCGAGGCCGAACACGCCGTTGACCGCACCGGCGCAATAGCGCTTCTGGAAGCCTTCGCCGGGGACGAAGGCGAGGATGTCTTCGCGCCACAGCGGACGGCCGCCGAGGTGCGAGGCCAGGTGCACCACCGGGCTGTAGCCGCCGGAGCTGGCGATCAGGTCGCAGTCGAGCATTTCGCCGGGGCTGCTGACCTTGTGCTTGGCCAGGTCGATGGCGCAGATGCGCGCACCGGTGACGCGCTTGCTGCCGCGCGCCTCGACCACCGCACTGCCGGTGAGCACGCGCACGCCACGCCGGCGCGCTTCCTCGACCCAGCTGCCGCGCGGGTTGCTGCGCGCATCGGCGACCGCCACCACCTGCAGGCCGGCGTCCAGCCAGTCGAGCACCACGCGGTAGGCGTAATCGTTGTTGGTCGACAGCACCAGTTTCTGCCCGGGCGCCACGCCGTAGCGGCGCACGTAGGTGGATACCGCATCGGCCAGCATGTTGCCGGGCACGTCGTTGCCGGCGTACACCAGCGGCCGCTCATGGGCGCCGGTGGCCAGCACCACGCGACCGGCACGCACACGGTGCATGCGCTGACGCGCCTGGCCCATGGGCGCGACTTCGCCGAGGTGATCGGTGAGACGCTGATGGATGGTGAGGAAGTTGTGGTCGTGGTAACCGTTGACCGTGGCGCG
>NZ_AVOF01000254.1:0-4751 GCF_000465935.2 Pseudomonas sp. EGD-AK9 | reverse complement strand
GCGCCGGCCATCGAGCTTTCTTCGTCGCAGGTGGCGAGAATCAGCAGCGGTTGCTGGAAGGGCTGATCGAGCAAGGGCCGCACGGCCTCGATGGCCAGGGCGAAGAAGCCCTTCATGTCGCAACTGCCGAGGCCGACCCAGCGTCCGTCGACCTCGGTCAGCTTGAGCGGGTCGCTCTGCCACAGGGCGGCGTCGAACGGCACGGTGTCGCTGTGGCCGGCCAGCACCAGGCCGCCGGGGCCGCTGCCGTAGCTGGCCAGCAGGTTGAACTTGCCGGGGGCGATCTGCTGGGTTTCGCAGGCGAAGCCGAGGTCGCCGAGCCAGGCGGCGAGCAACTCGATCACCGGCCGGTTGCTCTGATCCCAGTGCGGCTGGGTGCAGCTCACCGACGGCGCGGCGATCAGCGCGGCGAATTGCTCTTGGAAGGACGGCAGCGGCATCGGTGCTCTCCTTGGACGGTGTCCCAATCATAGGGGCATCGTCGGCCAGGGGCACCTCTAAAAACTACCTGCGTTGTCATCGCTGCGTTGAAAGCAGGCTCAGAAGCTCATTTACAGCTCGTAAACCCGAATGCGGGCCCAGTGCGTTCTTCGCCTGTTTTCGCCTTGCGCTGACTGCCTCGCCTACGTTTTTAGAGGCCCCCTAACGGGAACCGTCAGACGCCGCCGAATAGCCCGCGCAGGATAAAGAAGAACAGGATCGACAGCGCCGCACCCACCGGCAGGGTGATGATCCAGGACAGGAAGATCTTGCCGATCATGCCCAGGTTCAGCGCACCGATACCGCGCGCCAGGCCGACGCCGAGAATGGCGCCGACTAGGGTGTGGGTGGTGGACACCGGCAGGCCCAGGCCGGAGGCGCTGACCACGGTGGTGGCGGCGGCCAGCTCGGCGGCGAAACCGCGGCTGGGGGTCAGCTCGGTGATTTCCTTGCCGATGGTGGCGATCACCTTGTAGCCGTAGGTGGCCAGGCCGACCACGATGCCCACCGCGCCGAGCAGCAGAATCCAGCCCGGCACCAGAGACTTCTCGCCGACGGCCAGGTCGCCGCCGCTCTGGATCACGCCGACGATGGCCGCCAGCGGACCGACCGCGTTGGCCACGTCGTTGGAGCCGTGGGCGAAGGCCATGGCGCAGGCGGTGAAGATCATCAGCACGGCGAACACCTTCTCCACGCTGGCGAAGTGGAAGGCCTTGTCGGCTTCGGCGTCGACATGAATGCGGCTGAGCAGGGCGATGCCGAGCAGCATGACGGCAGCGCCGATGCCCAGCGAGAGCATGAAGCCTTCACTGCTGGAGAGGTTCAGGCCGACGTGCTTGAGGCCCTTGGTCATGGTCATCAGCGAGATCATGAAACCGGTGAGGAACATGTACAGCGGCACATAGCGCTTGGCATTGAGGAAGGGGTTGTCGGTGTCGATGATCAGCTTCTGCACGCTGACGAACAGGCAGAAGGAGATGATCCCGGCGAGCAGCGGGGTGACCACCCAGCTGGCGACGATGGGGCCGACGCCGCTCCAGTGCACCGCATCCACCGACACGCCGACCGCGGCGAAACCGATCACCGCGCCGACGATGGTATGGGTGGTGGATACCGGCCAGCCCTTGGTCGAGGCCACCAGCAGCCAGCTGCCGGCCGCCAGCAACGCCGACATCATGCCCAGCACCATCAGGTTGGGGCTGATCAGCGAAGCATCGACGATGCCGTTCTTGATGGTTTCGGTGACTTCGCCGCCGGCCAGGTAGGCGCCGCAGAACTCGAAGACCATGGCGATGATGATCGCCTGTTTGATAGTCAGTGCGCGCGAGCCAACGGATGTACCCATAGCATTGGCTACATCGTTGGCCCCAACACCCCAGGCCATGAAAAAACCGAAAAGGCAGGCAAGAACGAGCAGAATCAGCCCGTAGTCCGCAATCAGAGACATAAGTTAGTTTTCCGTAGATCCCAGAAAGGACACTGGCGCTTAGCGCGCCAGCAGTTGTTCCAGTCGGTTGCCCACACGTTGGGCGCGGTCGGCGACATCGCCGATCCAGTCGATGATCTGATAGAGGAACATCACATCGACCGGGGGAAGGTCCTTCTCCAGCTTGAACAGGTTGCGGCGCACCTCGATCTGCAGGCGATCGGTGTCCTGCTCGATCACGCCCAGCTCCTCGATCAGGGTCTCCACCAGCACCGCCTCGCGGCCGGCGAAGCCGGTTTCCAGCAGCTCGTCCAGCTCGTTCATCGCCTTCAGCGCCTGGGCGCTGGCATCCACGCTGCGCTGCACGTAGGTGCGCATCAACGGCTGCAGCGCCTGCGGAATGGCCATCTGGCGGCCGAGCATCAGCCCGGCGATGTCCTTGGCACGGTTGGCGACTTTGTCCTGTACACTGAGCAGCTCCAGCAGGTCCGAGCGCGGCACCGGCAGGAACAGACTCTTGGGCAGGTGCAGGCGCACGCTTTTCTTCAGCTTGTCGGCCTCGTGCTCGAGCCGGGACATCTCCTGTTGCACCTGTTCCACCCGATCCCAGTCCTCGGCCATCACGGCCTCGAAGAAGGGCACCAGGTTCGCCGCGCACTCATTGGCCTTGGCGATATGCTGTTGCATGGGGCCGATGGGTGAACGACCGAACAGGCTGACAAAGGGATTGATAGGCATAGGGTAAGCCCCCGTTTTGAGAAGGCGGCAAGTATAGGGATCGCCTTCGTCTATCGCCAGCGCGCGTCATCGGACTGTCATATTTTCATACAAGGCACCTCGCTTCCGACCATGGTCAAAGAAACCGAAATCAAACTGCGCGCCAGCCGTGCCACCCTGGCCGCCCTGCGCGAACACCCGCTGCTGAAGAAGCGCAACAAGAGCGGCTGGCAGCGCGCCGAGTTGTTCAACCAGTACTACGACACCCCGGCCCGCGAGCTGGCCGGGGCCCGCGTCGCGCTGCGCCTGCGCCGCGACGGCGAGCAATATATCCAGACCCTGAAGACCCGCGGCCAGAGCGTCGCCGGCCTGTCCGAACGCAACGAGTGGGACTGGTACCTGGCCAAGCCCAAGCTGGACCTGAAGAAGCTCGACGACAGCTGCTGGCCGGCCAGCCTGGCCGAGCTGGACAAGAAGACCCTGCAGCCGCTGTTCACCACCGATTTCGTTCGCGAGAAGGCCGAGATCGCCTGGGGCCGCGGCAAGGCCAAGGTGGTCATCGAGGCCGCCCTGGACCTGGGCAAGGTGATCGCCGGCGAGGGCGAGGAAGAAATCTGCGAGCTGGAGCTGGAACTGCGCCAGGGCGAACCGGCGGCGCTGCTGGAGCTGGCCTGCGAACTGGCCGCCGAGCTGCCGCTGATGCCCTGCGACATCAGCAAGGCCGAGCGCGGCTACCGCCTGTTCGACGCCGGCAGCTACAGCCTGAGCCTGCCGGCGCCGCAGCCGAGCGCCGAGATGCCCCTGGACGATGCCTTCGCCGCCCTCGCCTGGCACCTGCTCGGCGCCAGCCAGCGCCTGGCCGAGCAATACCGCTTCAACGGACACTGGAGCCTGCTGCAGGACTGGCTGCAGCAACTGGTCGACCTGCGCGCGCTGCTGTCGCACTACCCACGCCAGCTGTCCGGCGGCGAGCAGCAGCGGGTGGCCATCGCCCGCGCCTTCGCTGCCGAGCCGGACGTGCTGTTCGCCGACGAGCCTACCGGCAACCTCGACAGCCACACCGGCGAGCGCATCAGCGACCTGTTGTTCGAGCTCAACCAGGAGCGCGGCACCACCCTGGTACTGGTCACCCACGACGAACGCCTGGCCCATCGCTGCCAACGCCTGATCCGTCTGGAGGCCGGCCACCTGATCGACCGCGTGGAACCCTGATGAACCGCGTACCGCTTACTCGCCTGCTGGCACTGGCCACCCGCCAGTTGCTGCGCGACGCCCGCGCCGGCGAGCTGCGCGTGCTGTTCTTCGCCCTGCTGGTGGCGGTAGCCGCCAGCAGCGCCATCGGCTACTTCAGCGCGCGGCTGAACGATGCCATGCTGCTGCGCGCCAGCGAATTTCTCGCCGCCGACCTGCGCCTGAGCGGCAGCACACAGGCCAAACCCGAACAGATCGAGGCCGGCACCCGCCTGGGCCTGGATCACGCGCAGATAGTCGAATTTTCCAGCGTGGTCGCCGCCGGCGACGGCATTCAGCTGGCCAGCGTCAAGGCCGCCAGCGATGCCTACCCGCTGCGTGGCGAACTGAAAAGCGCCGCCGCCCCCTATCGGCCGGAAGAGCCCGGCGCGGGTCCGGCGCCCGGCGAAGCCTGGGCCGAGACGCGCCTGCTGGCCGCCCTGGGCCTGCAGATCGGCGACGAGATCGAGATCGGCGCCAAGCGCCTGCGCCTGACCCGCGTGCTGACCTACGATCCGGACGGCGCCGGCGACTTCTACAGCCTGACCCCGCGGGTGCTGATGCACCTGGACGATCTGGCCGCCACCGAGGTGGTGCAACCGGGTAGCCGCGTACGCTTTCGCGAGCTGTGGCGCGGCGATGCCGAGGTGCTGGCCGCCTACCGTCAGGCAGTGCAAGCCAGCCTCGAACCCAACCAGCGCCTGGAGGATGCTCGCGATGGCAATCGCCAGGTCGGCAGTGCGCTGGGCCGTGCCGAGCGCTACCTGAACCTGGCCAGCCTGGCCGCCGTGCTGCTCGCCGGGGTGGCAGTGGCACTGTCGGCGGCGCGCTTCGCCGCGCGCCGTTTCGACGCCAGCGCGCTGCTGCGTTGCCTGGGCCTGTCGCGCCGTGAAGCGCT
>NZ_AVOF01000253.1:0-4785 GCF_000465935.2 Pseudomonas sp. EGD-AK9 | reverse complement strand
TGCTGGAGGCCTGTCGGCCGCTGGGCGGTTGTCCCACCGGCGAGGCGCGGCTGACGCCCGGCTTCGCATTGCCGGCGCGCTGCGTGATCCATACGGTGGGGCCGGTCTGGCACGGCGGCGAGCGTGGCGAGGCGCAGCTGTTGGCCAGTTGCTATCGCAGCGCACTGCGCCTGGCCGCCGAGCACCAGCTGCGCAGCATCGCCTTTCCCTCGATCAGCACCGGCATCTACGGTTATCCCGCCGAGCAGGCGGCCGGCATCGCGGTGGCGACGGTGCGCGAGGAAGTCGCCCACCTGCCGAGGATCGAGCGCGTGCTGTTCTGCTGTTTTTCCGCCGCCGATCTGGCGCGGTATCGGGATTTACTAAGGCAACTCTGAGATAGCCGTCGTTCCCGCGCAGGCGGGACAGCAGCTTTATCGCTGAACGGCGCAATAGTCCAGAAGCTTCGTAGTCCCTGGGCCGCCTTCGCGGGGGGGGGGGGCGATAAATGGCTTTTTCAGGACGTTCCTGACGTAGGGCGTGCCTGTGGGCGCTGCCGGGGCCTGGCCGCAGGCTATTCCACCCGCTGCTGGCCGGTGAACTGCAGGGTCACCTTGCAGCGTCGGCAGTAGTAGCGTCGGCCCTTGGCCACCAGGGCATGGCGCTGGGCGGAGAAGGGGAATTCGCCGTCGGGGCAGCTGCAGCGGTAGATAAAGCGGCTGACCTTGCGCCGCTGCACGTCGTAGCTGTGGCAGCGGTGCGGCGGCAGCTCGTAGACCCCGCGCATGATCAGTTGCCATTCCTCGCCGTGGGGCTGGATGCGCGGGCCGAACAGCTGGTGGGCGATCAGGTGCGCCACCTCGTGGGCCACGGTCTGCTGCAGGAAGTCCTCGCGGTTGTCGCGATACAGCTGCAGGTTGAAGCGCAGCTTGTTTTCCGTCAGATGGGCGACGCCGGCCTTCTGCCCACGCAGCTTGAAGCTGATCTCGGGGCGAGCGAAGCGTTGCTTGAAGAAGGTTTCGGCCAGCTGGTAGCAGGCCTCGACGCGGGCGTGGAGCTGTTCGGGCATGCGCCGATTATGCCCAATCATGGCCCTGGCGGCAGCCCATAAACGACGAAACCACCCGCAGGTGGTTTCGCCGATTCGCCATTGCCCTCAGCTGGTGTAGACCGGGCCGACGCCCAGGCCCCAGAGGATCACCGAGGTGGCGATCATCGCCACCAGCACCACCAGGCCTACCGCCAGCACCGAGCTGGAGAACATGAACCCCTCGTCCTCGGGGATGTTCATGAAGGTCGGGATGCCGACGTAGAGCAGGTACACCGTGTAACAGATGGCCACCGTGCCGACCACCATCGCCAGCCACAGGTGCGGGTAGAGCGCCGCCAGGCCGCCGATGAACAGCGGGGTGGCGGTGTAGGCCGCGAACACCACGCACTGGGTCATGGTCGGGTTGGCGTCGTAGGTGCGCGCCATCCAGTGGATGAAGGCGCCCATCACCGCGACGCCGGCGAGCATCGCCAGGTAGGACATGATGGTCATGCTCAGGGCGCTGCCCTCGGTGAGCATCACCGGCGCTCGGTCGCCGATCGACCAGCCCACCTGGGTGGTGCCGATGTAAGCCGAGACCGCCGGGATGGCGGCGAGCAGCAGGACATGAGTCAGGTACATGTGGCTGATGGTTTCTTCCTCGCCACGGATTTCTTGCCATTCTTGGTCGGGATGGGTGAAGAGCCCCCAAACGTGGTGGATCATGCCAGACACCTCCTCTTTTTATGACGATCGCCCCCCAGCGGACGCCCGGCGCGCGTGTACAGCGCCACCGGGTGCCGGGCCGAACCTATGCGACCGTATGTCGCAGTATAGGCAGGGGCTGGAGGGCGCGTGGTGCCTGGCTTTAGAGCGAATTGCTCTCTGCCGGTCAGTTGTAATAGCGCTCTAGAATTTCCATGGCCTTGTTGATCGACTGCAGCCGCTCGGTGCTGCCGCCGCGATCCGGGTGGTGCTGGCTGACCAGCTGGCGGTAGCGCCGCTTGATGCTGGCCAGGTCGAGGACCGCGCCGGGGCCGTCCAGTTCGAACAGCGCCAGCGCCGCCTGTTTCTCCTCGCCGCCCTGCATGCGGGTCCAGAAACTGGCCAGCAGGCGCTCGACATCGCGCTCGTCGGTATCGCGCAGGTTGCTCATGTCCAGGTAGTAGTCGCGCAGCCCGTCGCGCTCGCTGAGCGCCGCGCTGCCGGCCTGGTAGGGCAGCAGGCGGATGCACAGCGGGGCGATCTGCAGCTGGTGGCGGCCCTCCTGCCAAAGCCGCTCGCGCAGGCGATACAGGGCGTTGAACAGGAGGAAATGGGTGCGAAACAGCACCAGCTTGTCGGTCAGCGGCAGGTTGGGGATATGCCCGCTGTGGCGCTGCTTGAGCTGCTGGATCAGCTGGTACTCGGCCAGCCCGTCGGGCGCGGCGAGCAGCAGTTCGAGCACCTGGTCGGCCAGGTCCAGGGCGGGGTCGAGGTCGTCGTTCATCGGCCGAGCCTAGCATTTCGCCGTCGGTGGGGTAGGGCGAGCGGGCCATTGTGCGTAAAATGTCGCGCTTTCGTTCCTACCCCCGGATTCCGACGCACCATGGGCACCCTTTCGGTCAACCAGAACAAACTGCAGAAGCGCATTCGCCGCCTGGCCGGCGAAGCCATCACCGACTTCAACATGATCGAGGATGGCGATAAGGTGATGGTCTGCCTGTCCGGCGGCAAGGACAGCTACACCATGCTCGACGTGCTGCTGTACCTGCAGAAGGTGGCGCCGATCAAGTTCGAGATAGTCGCGGTGAACATGGACCAGAAGCAGCCGGGCTTCCCCGAGCACGTGCTGCCGGCCTACCTCGAATCCATCGGCGTGCAGTACCACATCATCGAGAAGGACACCTACTCGGTGGTCAAGGAGAAGATCCCCGAGGGCAAGACCACCTGCTCGCTGTGCTCGCGCCTGCGCCGCGGCACCCTTTACACCTATGCCGACGAGATCGGCGCGACCAAGATGGCGCTGGGGCACCACCGCGACGACATCCTGGAAACTTTCTTCCTCAACATGTTCTACGGCGGCACGCTCAAGGCCATGCCGCCCAAGCTGCTGTCCGACGATGGCCGCAACGTGGTGATCCGCCCGCTGGCCTACTGCGCCGAGGCCGATATCGAGGCCTACAGCCAACTCAAGGGATTCCCGATCATCCCGTGCAACCTCTGTGGTTCGCAGGAGAACCTGCAGCGTCAGGTGGTCAAGGAGATGCTGCAGGAGTGGGAGCGCAAGAGCCCGGGGCGGGTCGAGATCATGTTCCGCGCGTTGCAGAACGTGCACCCCTCGCAACTGGCCGACCGCAACCTGTTCGACTTCAAGAGCCTGAAGATCGACGACAGCGCCACGCCGCGTTTTCTCGATGTGATGAGCCTGTAACGCACGGCCGTAGGGTGGATCACGCTTTACCGATCCACCTTGCAAGGGAATTGGTGGATGTAAAAAGCGACATCCACCCTACGCCCCTCCCACAAGCGACGCGAACTGTGGGAGGGGCTTTAGCCGCGACCATCGTTTCTCCACGCCTCGCTTGCCAGGCCGCGAAGGCCTGGAGTAAGGTTCGGCCATCGCTTCGGAGAACATCATGTCGTCCAGCCACAACCTCCTGTCCTCGCTCCACGCCGGTGCCTCGCGCGCCGCGCTGGCCCGTGCGCAGGCGGTGGTCGCTGCCGCGTATTACTTTGGGTATTGGTTTAGCCACAGGCGCGCCTGATACCCCACAGGCGGCCTGAGACAACAGGGTCGCCACCAGAGACGTTTTCCAGAAAACCCCCGGTCGGCAACCCGACCGGGGGTTTTGTTTTTTTCGGCCGAAAACGGCCAAGCGCTTAGAGGATGCACAGATGAACCGTTATTACCGCAACTACCGCTACGACTGGCGATTTAGCAGCGTCACCGCCGCCCTGACACCCCTGCAACGAACACTCAGTTAGCGCCGCCGCGGCATCGACCGCGCCGGCCAAGGAACCGCCAGATCATGAATGCATCCGTCTCCGCTCAACTCGTTTCCAGCGTCACCCCCATCGCCCGCCGCAGCGCCCAGCCGCTGCCCAGCCCCGCCGTCTTGCGCCAGCGCCTGCCGTTGGCCAATGCCCTCGCCGAACGTATTGCCGCCGACCGTGACGCTATTCGCGCCGTGCTCGATGGCCGCGATTCGCGCCTGCTGGTGGTGGTCGGCCCCTGTTCCCTGCATGACCGCACTTCTGCGCTCGAATATGCCGAGCGCCTGGCCGCACTGGCGCCGCAGGTGGACGACCAGCTGCTGCTGGTGATGCGCGCCTACGTGGAAAAACCGCGCACCACCGTGGGCTGGAAGGGGCTGCTGTACGACCCGCAGCTGGACGGCAGCGGCGATATGGCCGAAGGCCTGCGCCTGTCGCGCCAGTTGATGCTGGATATCCTCGCCCGTGGCCTGCCGCTGGCCAGCGAACTGCTGCAGCCGCTGGCGGCCGGTTACTTCGACGACCTGCTCGGCTGGGCGGCCATCGGCGCGCGCACCAGCGAATCGCAGGTGCATCGCGAGATGGTCAGCGGCCTGGATCTGCCGGTGGGCTTCAAGAACGGCACCGACGGCAGCCTCGCCATCGCCTGCGACGCCATGCGCTCGGCGGCGCACCCGCACCAGCATTTCGGCATCGACGAGCTCGGTCACCCGGCGCTGCTGCACACCGCCGGCAACCCGGATACTCACCTGGTGTTGCGCGGCGGCCACGGCGCGCCCAATTACGACGCCGCCAGCGTG
>NZ_AVOF01000252.1:0-24321 GCF_000465935.2 Pseudomonas sp. EGD-AK9 | reverse complement strand
AAGAAGCATGCCGGGGTAGGGGGGGCCCTGCCCGCCAGTGGCGATCAGCGGTTGCGCAGAATCGCGTTGATGAAGTCGCCCTGGTTCGGCTCGTCCTTGCGCGTGGTGAACAGCAGCTGGCCGTTTTCCTCGCGCAGCTTCATCGCCTCGCCGAAGCGGCATTCGACGCCCTTGATACTGCGCGCCTCGGCCTTGTACGGCGCGGCACGCTCGCACAGGTAGGCGATCTGCCTGACCACCTCGCCGCAGAAGTGCGGCACGCTCAGGCTCATCAGCCGCTCGTCGTCGATGGCGTTCCAGTCCACCCGGGTCGCCAGCGGCGTGTCGCAGGCCTGCGAGGCCTCGCGGTCCATCTGCTGCAGGCGCTGGCTGTAGTCCTGCAGGCGCTTCTTGCGGTCGAAGGCGGCGAAGCGCGCCTGCAGTCCGGCCCTTTCCTGGCGCTGATAGAGCGCCAGCAGGTCGTCGAGGTTCAGCGCCTGGGTCTGCGCCTGGTCGTAGCCCAGCTCGAAACCCGGGGTGTCCGGCAGGTTGAGCTGATAGCTCTCGCCGCCCCAGGCACGCCGGCGGTTGAGCAGGCTGTAGTCGCGGCCGTCGAGGCGGATGGCGTAGTCGCGCTGCTCGTGGCCCAGCTCGCGCACCTGGGTGAGGAACACCACCTCGTCGAGCGGATGATTGATGCCCCTGACCTGTACCAGGGCCTGCCGGCCGTCGGCGCTGGGGGCGAGGATCAGGCTGACGCCCTGGCCGGCGTCGAACGCCTGCGGGTGCTTGGCCAGCTCCAGGGCGGCGACCTGCAGCGAGCACAGAGCCAGGGCGACGAACGAAACAGGCTGCTTCATGGCGATACGTCCTTGTACGGGTGAAGAGTGCGCAGTATAGACCGCGGCGCCGCCGCGGTCGGCGCAGGCTAGAACTGCAGCACCACCCGCCCCTCGATCTGGCCGCCGCGCTTGCGCGCGAAGATGGCGTTGATATCGTCCAGCCTGTCAGCCTGCACCGTGGCCTTGACCAGGCCCTCGCAGGCAAAGTCCAGCGCCTCCTGCAGATCGGCCCGGGTGCCGACGATGGAGGCGGTGATGCCGATGGCCTTGAGCACCACGTGGAAGATCGGCGCGGGGAAGTCGCCCGGCGGGGCACGCCGGCATTGCTGCAGAGCAAGGTTCGGGTGGCTTTTCCCCGCTGCCACAGCTTGCATGACAAACGGTCATGGCTAGTGCCCGCCAGCCGCGGCTTTGCGTTATACTGCGCGGCCTTCGGCCGGCTGCACCCGGCCACCTGTCGCTCACAAGCCACGCCGGTTCTCCCGCGTGGCTTGTTGGTTTTTGACGCGCCGACCGGCGCCGATAGTTAACGCGCCGCAAGGCGCCGATATTTGCCGCGCCGCAAGGCGCCCGATAGAGAGGCACGACGATGAGCGCACTGGTTGGCGTGATCATGGGCTCCAAGTCCGATTGGTCCACCCTTAGCCACACCGCCGAGATGCTGGACAAGCTGGGCATCCCCTACGAGGTCAAGGTGGTCTCCGCCCACCGCACCCCGGACCTGCTGTTCCAGTACGCCGAACAGGCCGAGGAACGCGGCATCCAGGTGATCATCGCCGGCGCCGGCGGCGCCGCCCACCTGCCTGGCATGTGCGCGGCCAAGACCCACCTGCCGGTGCTCGGCGTGCCGGTGCAGTCGTCGATGCTCTCGGGCGTCGACTCGCTGCTGTCGATCGTGCAGATGCCGGCCGGCATCCCGGTCGCCACCCTGGCCATCGGCAAGGCCGGCGCGGTCAACGCCGCCCTGCTCGCCGCCAGCATCCTCGGCCACCAGCACCCGCAGTTCCACGCGGCGCTCAAGCAGTTCCGCGACGAGCAGACCGAGACCGTGCTGAGCAACCCGGACCCGCGCGAGGCCTGATGCGATGAAGATCGGAGTAATAGGCGGCGGCCAGCTGGGCCGCATGCTGGCCCTGGCCGGCACCCCGCTGGGGATGAACTTCGCCTTCCTCGACCCGGCGCCGGACGCCTGCGCCCAGGCCCTCGGCGAACATATCCGCGCCGACTACGGCGACCAGGATCACCTGCGCCAGCTGGCCGACGAGGTCGACCTGGTCACCTTCGAGTTCGAGAGCGTGCCGGCCGAGACCGTGGCCTTCCTCTCCCAGTTCGTGCCGGTCTACCCCTCGGCCGAGGCGCTGCGCATCGCCCGCGACCGCTGGTTCGAAAAATCCATGTTCAAGGACCTGGGCATCCCCACCCCGGACTTCGCCGATATCCAGTCGCAGGCCGACCTCGATGCCGCGGTGGCCGCCATCGGTCTGCCGGCGGTGCTCAAGACCCGCACCCTGGGCTACGACGGCAAGGGCCAGAAGGTCCTGCGCAAGCCCGAGGACGTGGTCGGCGCCTTCGCCGAACTGGGCAGCGTGCCGTGCATCCTCGAGGGCTTCGTGCCCTTCACCGGCGAGGTGTCGCTGATCGCCGTGCGCGCCCGCGACGGCGAGACGCGCTTCTACCCGCTGGTGCACAACCGCCACGACAGCGGCATCCTCGCCCTCTCCGTGGCCAGCAGCGCGCATCCGCTGCAGGCGCTGGCCGAGGACTACGTCGGCCGCGTGCTGGAGAAACTCGACTACGTCGGCGTGCTGGCCTTCGAGTTCTTCGAGGTGGACGGCGGCCTCAAGGCCAACGAGATCGCCCCGCGCGTGCACAACTCCGGGCACTGGACCATCGAAGGCGCCGAGTGCAGCCAGTTCGAGAACCACCTGCGTGCCGTCGCCGGCCTGCCGCTGGGCTCCACCGCCAAGCTGGGCGAGAGCGCCATGCTCAACTTCATCGGCACGGTACCGGCGGTGAGCGAGGTGGTGGCGATCAAGGACTGCCATCTGCACCACTACGGCAAGGCGTTCAAGGTCGGCCGCAAGGTTGGCCACGCCACCCTGCGCAGCGCCGACCGCGCCAGTCTCGACACCGGCATCGCGGCCGTCGAAGCGCTGATCGCCAAGGGCTGAAACGGCGATTGGCGACTAAGCTCTTGGACGACGGCCGTCGTCCAAGAGCCCCCTCCATGAAGCGCCTGCTCGCCCTGCTGCCCCTGCTGTTCGCCATGACCGGCGTCGCTGCACAGGAGGTGCTGCGCGTCGATTTCCGCGAACGCCTGCCGGAGATGCGCGTCGTCGACGGCCTGCCCAGCGGCCCGCTGATCAGCGTGCTGGAAACCGCCGCACAACGCCTCGGCGTGCGCCTGCACTGGCGCCAGGCGCCCTTCCTGCGCAGCCTCGACGACCTGCGCTCGGGGCGCGTCGACCTGGTACCGCGGGTGCTGCTCACCGAGCAGCGCCGCGCCTATATCCACTACCTGCCGAGCATTGGCAGCCAGCGCCTGAACGTGCGCTTTATCGTCCGCCCGGGACGCGAAGCCGAACTGGCGCGCTACGCCGACCTGTACCGGCAGAACCTGGGGGTCAAACGCGGCACCGCCTATTTCGAGCCGTTCGACAGCGACGACCGACTCGGTCGCGTCTACGCCAGCGACGACGCGCAGCTCGCGGCGATGTTCCGCGCCGGCCGCCTCGACGCCCTGGCCATTCTCGACCCGGCGGCCATCGAGGCGCAGTTCGCCGCGATGAAGTTCCGCGACTACAGCTACGCGCAGTACGCCCACGAACAGCTGCTCGGCAACCACTTCGGTGCCTCGCTCAAGCGCTACCACAGCGACCACCGCGCCCTCTACGAACGCCTGGGCGAGGAACTCCAGCGCATGCGCGAGCAGGGCGAAGTCAGCCTGATCTACCACCGTTACGGCGTACCGGCGCCGGACATGGCGAACTGACAGCGCCTCGCGCCTGTCTCATGCAACGTCTGCCGCACGCGCGGCGCCCCTCAAGGAGAAACGCCACATGGGTATCATCGGCACCATCTTCATCGGCCTGATCGTCGGCCTGATCGCCCGCTTCCTCAAGCCGGGCGACGACAGCATGGGCTGGATCATGACCATCCTGCTCGGCATCGGCGGCTCCATCGCCGCCACCTACGGCGGCCAGGCGCTGGGCATTTACCAGGCCGGCCAGGCGGCCGGTTTCGTCGGCGCGGTGATCGGCGCCGTCGTTCTGCTGATAATCTACGGCGCCATCAAGAAGGGCTAAGCGCTCCTCTGCAGGAGCCGGTTGGCCGGCGATGTTGCCGTCAACAATCGCCCGCTTGGCCGGCTCTGGCTTTTCCGCCGTCACGAGACTCCACCCACCATGCGCCACCTGCTGCTCGCCCTACTGCTGCTCACCGGCCTGGCCCACGCCGAACTGCCGGAAACCGACTGGCTCGACCTGATGCCTCCCGAGGACCGCCAGGCCCTCGAAGAAATGCCCGAACTCCAGCACCAGGGCCCGGAGGGCGACAGCACCTTCTACGCCCCGGGCGGCCTGCGCCAGCAGGAGCAGAACCTGCCGGCGGTGATGTACTCGAGCAAAACCGTGGCCGAGCTGGACGGCAAGGCCCTGCGCCTGGGCGGCTACCCGGTGCCGCTGGAGAACGACGAGCAGGGCAACAGCACCCTGTTCTTCCTCGTGCCCTACCCCGGCGCCTGCATCCATGTCCCGCCACCGCCGCCCAACCAGCTGGTGCTGGTGCGCTACCCCAAGGGCATCCCGCTCGAGGACATCTATGCCCCGCTGTGGGTCAGCGGCACGCTGAAGGTGGAACAGGTCAGCAACGACCTGGCCGACGCGGCCTACGCCATGGACGCGGGCGAAGTACGCCTGGTGACCGACGAAGACCTCTACTGATCGCCCCGGAGCCCGCGCATGCGAGCCGTCGCAAACCGCGCAGTGGGCTCGCCTGACTGTCACGGACAGGGTGTCGGCCTCCCATGCGGCTCGGCCTCCGTTGCGCGTCGTCGATTCGCCATGCAACCGCCATCACTCGGTCATCCTGCCGACATACGCCTGTCCCATCCTGCTCCCTCCAACCAGACAGGGAGCCTTCCATGCACAAGTCAGTTCTCGCCGCCGGCCTGCTCGCCTGCGGCCTGGCCCAAGCCGCCGCCTCGCCCAAAGCCATCCAGCTGAAGCCGCTCGGCAGTTACACCAGCGGCCTGTTCGGCCAGTCGGCAGCGGAGATCGTCGCCCACGACTCGGCCAGCCAGCGGCTGTTCGTGGTCAACGCCGCCAGCGGCCTGATCGACGTGCTGGACATACGCGAGCCGAGCCGGCCCACATTACTGTTCAACCTCGACCTGTCTGCCCATGGCGGGGCGGTGAACAGCGTCGCGGTGCGCGACGGGCTGATCGCCGCAGCGGTGGAGAACCGGGTGAAGACCGAGCCCGGTCGCGCCGTGTTCCTCGATCGCGACGGCCAGGTACTGGCCTCGGTGCAGGTCGGTGCCCTGCCGGACATGCTCGTCTTCACTCCGGACGGCAAACACCTGCTGGTGGCCAACGAGGGCGAGCCGAGCGACGACTACCTGACCGATCCGGAAGGCTCGGTGAGCATCGTCGAGCTGCCGAAGGACATTGCCAAACTGACCCAGGCCCAGGTCCGCACTGCCGACTTCCGCGCCTTCTCCCGCGCCGACCTGGCCCCTTCGGTGCGCATCTTCGGCCCCAACGCCAGCGTCGCCCAGGACCTGGAGCCGGAGTACATCAGCGTCGCCCACGACTCCAGAACCGCCTGGGTGACCCTGCAGGAAAACAACGCGGTGGCCGTGCTGGATATCAAGCGCGGCCAGTTCAAGGCCATCCACGGGCTCGGCCTGAAAGATCACAGTCTGACCGGTAACGAGCTGGACGCCAGCGACCGCGACAACCAGATCAATATCCGCAACTGGCCGGTGCTGGGCATGTACCAGCCCGACGCCATCGCCAGCTACCAGTACCGCGGGCGCACCTACCTGGTCACCGCCAACGAGGGCGACGCGCGCGACTACCCCGGATTCAGCGAAGAGGTGCGCCTGGGCAGCGCCAACTACCCGCTCAGCCCGCTGCACTTCCCGGACGCCGCCAGCCTCAAGCAGAACGCCAACCTTGGCCGCCTGACCGTCTCCACTGCCAGCGGCTACAACCCGGCCAGCGGTTACTACGAAGCCATCCACGCCTTTGGTGGACGTTCCTTCTCGATCTGGAGCGAAGACCTCACCCAGATCTACGACAGCGGCGCCGACTTCGAGCGCATCACCGCCGCGGCCAATCCGCAGTTCTTCAACTCCGACCACGCCAGCAACAGCTTCGACAACCGCAGCGACAACAAGGGCCCGGAGCCGGAGGGGGTGACCCTGGCCAAGCTGTGGGGCAAGACCTACGCCTTCATCGGCCTGGAGCGCATCGGTGGAGTGATGGTCTACGACATCAGCCAGCCGCAGGCGCCGCAGTTCGTGCAGTACTTCAACAATCGCGACTTCGCCACCACCCCGGGCAGCGCCACCGCGGGCGACCTGGGTCCCGAGGGGCTGATGGTGATCGAAGCCGAGCACAGCCCGATCGGCGTGCCGCTGCTGGTGGTGGGCAACGAAGTCAGCGGCACCACCAGTTTGTTCCGTATCGATCGCCAGCATCGCTGAACGGGGCCGGCGGCAGAGAAAAGGCCGGCGGACGCGTCTGGCCTTTTAGATTCACGGAGGACCATTTGCCCTCTACTGACGCCAGACCGGCTAATGGGCGTCCCCTTTTTCTCCAGGCAGTCTTCCTCGCCGACATCAGCCGCATGCCCAGCGTCATCGCCCCCTTGTCGCCCTGCCGAAGATGCGCGACTACAACTACCGCATCCTCCTCGACCGCGACGCCCGGCTGGCGAGGGCGAAGTGCTATGGTTGCAGTTGCAAGATGGGCGCTTGGTGGCGCAGCGGGCATTCAAGGAGGCCGGTGCGCTGGAGCAGGCATTGGCCGCAGAGCGGCCCTGACCGCTGCGCGCTATTTTCTCTCCAGCACGCGCAGCGGGATCCTCGCCTGCTTCTGGGCGGCGAGCATTTTCTCGTAGTACTGGTTGTAGGCTTCCCGAGCCTGCTCCCGCTCGTCCAGCGCCCAGTGCGCATCCGCCAGGTTGAGGTAGGCAACGACCCTGTCCGGGTGTTTCCGGGTGATGTGTTTCAGCAGTTCGACCGCCTCCGGGTAATGACCGGCCTGCTCGAACAAGAAGCCGAGGTCGTTCGACCAGCCGACCCTTTGCGGGAAATAGTATTTCTCGACGATATAGCTTCTGGGGTCGCAGGCGCCGTCCTCCTCACCGGCGAGAAAGTAGCCGACGAGAGTCTTCAGTTCTTGCTCGTTACCGGCCTTGTAGGCCCTCAGAGCCGTGTCGAAGTTGCTGGCGACCGTCTCCGGCATCAGCTTCTCCGCCGTGACGGCAGATGATCTCTGATGCGCCAGGCGCAACGCCCTCAATGCGTCGAAGGCGCGGGCGCCATCGAAGTCGGCGACCGACGTGACGCCAACGGCCTTGCTGTCGATCGCATAGCTGCTCAACAGCGACTGGTCACACTCGGTGTTGTTTTCGTTCAGCAGCACCTGGGTCAGGTCGAAGGACTTCGTGGCGCCGTCGTACCTGAACTTCAGGTTGAAGTTGTAGGCGCCATTACCCTCTTCCCGGGTGGTCAGCAGCAGGTGATCCCCGGCCTTGTTCACGGGTGAGAGCAGGGTATGGCGTTCACCTTGCAGATCGACCACCGTCGACTTGCCCTGGCGCTCAGCGAGCAGATCCGCCATGTAGCCGTCGTGGCTGTGGGGCGAATACTCGTTCTCGATGCGTGGCAGAGCGCTTTCTGTGTCGAGCACCACTGCGCCTGAGTGATCGATGATCAGCAGGCGCTGCGCACCGGCGTCGTTACCGTCTGCAATGCGCAGCTCCTGCAGCACGGACAGGCCTTCGGGGCGTATAGCTTCGGCGTGGGCGATGACACTGGCCAGGGCCAGGGTCGAGGCCAATGAAAAATGCAAAGTGCTGAATTTACTGCGCATTTTTCAGTATCCCGTAGATGAATTCGAAGTTCTCTTTGCGCTTGTCATAACTCTTGGTATGCAGGTTCACGACCTTGGTGATCTCGTCGGTATGGGTTGTGCTGTTGCCCGATTCCGCGTTCAGGCTTTGCCATTCCCAGAAGCCCAGGGCAGTCAGCAGGCCATATTTGGTTTCCAGCACCTGGTTCGGGTTGGCGACGATATTGATGTTCTCGTTGGGTATCTTGGCTTTCAGCAGACGCTCGACCGCCTTGTAGTTTTCCTTCCAGGTGAGCTGGATGAAACCTTTACCCTTGTAGGAAAGGCCTTCCGCACAGCCACCGGGAGTCAGGTGGAAATTCTGCCCAGGTACGCTGCAGCAGTAGATGCGCTTGGCGATCTCGTCTTCCTGCGGCAATTGCGAATAGGCGTAGTTCTTGATGATCCTGTAGCCACTCTTGGCGCTGGCGGGCAGGGCGTTGTACTGCTGCATCGAGATGCGTTTGTAGCCCAGCTCCTCCGCTTCCTGCGGGTAGGTATTGAAGTATCTGCCGAACAGGCTGCGCAGCGCAGTCGTCGAATACCACAGGTCTTCCTCCTTGCCCACGAGGGCGTCGCCCACTTCGGCTTTGACCTGGGCAAAGAACTGGGACATGCGCTCGGGCGTGTTGACCTCGAACAACCCGGCGTACTTGTTGAACAGTGTCCTAACTTCTTCCCGTACGGCTTCCTGCGAGGACGGGAAGATCTTCTTCATGTTCTCGGCACTGATCAGCTCGCCTCCCGGAGCGGCTGAGAGGTTCTGCATGATCACCAAGTTGATCGAATGGAAGTGCCAGGCCTTGCCCGCCGCATCGAGCTTCAGGCTGCCGGCCACATCGCTCCACCAGCTCAGAGTCTGGATGCGCTTCTTCTCTTCGACCCAGTCCTGGTTGGGGTCATCGGCTGCGTGGCCCATCAGATCGTCGAGTTCGTCCCAGCGCGCAGCATCCCAGAACCACTCGCTGTCGTGCCGTGTGACGAGCTGCGAGATGGATTGGGCATGCCAGGGCTTTTCCAGTGCTGCCTTGACTTCTTCGGAGGTCATCTTGCCGTCGCGGTTGGTGTCGATGATGTCGTAAAGACGGCTGCGCACCGGGCCTTTGTCGGACTGGTCGATGGCGCCCTGGTAGCTTGCCTGTTCATCCTCGGAGAGGCGGCGAGCCGCATTGAGGTAGTAGGCCAGCCCCGAGCGGGGGGGATCGGTATCTTCGAGAAAATCGAAACCTTCCCATTCCCACGGGCTGTGGCGAGTGGTGATCAGTTCCTGCTCCGCCAGCCAGCCGTTAATCGGCTTGCCGTCCTTGTCGGCCAGTAGATCGTCGAGTCGCCACCAGTAGACTTCGGGCGTGCAGCCGGTTGCTGTATTGCTAGCCGGAACTTTGATCCTGCCCTCGGCCGGGATCGCGTTCAGCAGGCTCTGCGGCAGGATCAGGTCGACGCCGATCTGGGTACCTTCATCGCTCAGTTTCGGCGGGTTGTCGCTCTTGATGTCATCGCGGTGGGCAATCAGCTTGCTGGCCCCGGCGTGGATCTTGAGCAGGCTCTTTTCCTCGTCCGGCAGGCTCTGCGCCCAGGTGCGGCTCTGGCTGACGAACGCAGGCACGTCCTCGCAACTGAAGACCTCCAGGTGCAGCAATTCCTGAGGCGAGCCGTCGCTCTGATTCTGGTACTTGCCGACATGGCCGATCAGGTCGCCGGCCTTGATTGGCACGGGCGGATCGAGAAGCACCACCGAGCCCGTGGCCTTGGGCTGCGATTGAGACGTCAGGAAGGAAGACGCGACATAGCCCGGCAGGCTGCCGTCCTCCTTTGGCGTTAGGGCGGGCAGGTCATTGCCACTGATCACCTGTTCGAGCTTGAGGAAGGCGCCCCCGCCCGAGGCGCGAATCTGAGCGCCCTTGCTGAGCTTGCCGAGGATCGAGGCATTGCTGCGGGCTTCGGCCCTGACATTGAGTTCGCCGCTGCGAGTGTTGACCGTATAGATACCGGCACCCCAGAAGGTCGGTCGCGCCAGCTTCTCGTCCTGGCGGTAGTCCTTCCAGCACTTGAGGTGCATGTACAGGCTGTAGAGGGTCAGCTTCGGCGGCTTGGGTTTCGACTCGTCAGTGGTTGCCGGGGCCTTGGGCTGCAGCGTATGCCTGACCAGGACGAAGCCGGTGGAAAACGGCGCCCTGATCTGCAGTGGTGGCCGGCCGGCGTAGGTGCTGACGGGGTACTCGTCATCGATGCGATAAGCGACCACTTCACCATGGGTGATGCAGCTGACGCGGCTCTGATCGAAGGCTTCGGATGTACCTTTGTCCAGATGGATGCCGCCATGCCACAGGCCATTTCCACCGATGGGGTAAAACCCGGCCCTAGCCTTGCTTAATGCGGTCAGATGTTGCAGCGCATTGCCTGCAAACGCCGTGCATGGGTAGCACCAGTCGCCCTTGACTGCGCTTTCACCGCCACCGGCAATGTCCGGATTTTCCTCGTCCGGGTTGAGAGTGCCGCTGACCATATCGGCGATATAGCGCTTGAAATCGGCTTCCTCAAGCTCGGCATGGACATGGATGGCGCCTACCTGGTCCCCCGATCTATCCGTTGTGGCTTGAATGCCTATGTGCTGGCCATAAGTGATGGCATCGCCATCGTTGACCTTAAACGTAGGATGAAGGTGCAGAATTTGCCCGAGCAACTGGCCGTTGCTGGGCGCATCGTAGATCTTCAATGTGCCGAAGGAGCGGCTGGTCTTGGCATAGCCGGACAGCGGACTGGGAACCGGGACAGATCGGTTACTGCCATCAACCAGCAATACGAAATCCTTCTTGATAAGTGTGCGCCCACCGATATAACGCACCTCTTCAAGCTTTCCGTTGATGACCTCATAGTCTCGGTTGGCTTCGCGCTCTTTGGAGGGATGGTGCTTAGCGAGGTCTTCGTAGCGGTTCACGTCCTCGATGCGGTTTCCAACACTTTCAACGATTTTGTAGCGACGCCTTGTCATGTCTTGTCCTGGGTTTTAATCGTGTTGAACGGTTAGAGGCCGCAGGCCGCTCCGAAGGTCTTGTATGTCTCTGTCTTGCCGCCCAAGTCGAAGGTGAGGTCGACGTGCCGGTCATCCGACTCGTTGTATTCCGAGTGATTGAACTGCCTGACGGTCGTGAGCGTGGCGCTCACGTCGGCATGGGCGTAAGCCGCGCCAGTCTCGGAGATCTCGGTCTGTTGCAGTTCCTGGACGGTGCCGGCGATCTTGACGAACAGCACCTCGTCGATCTCAACGGCGATCGGCTGGGCGTCGGGCAGCGCCCCGTAATGCTCATCGGCCGGTACCAGCGCGCAACGGTAGTTCTCGATTCCGCCCCCTTCCTGGTATTGGGTGACGGCTTCTTGGTAGGTGATGGGTTCGAGTTCGAGAGCGGCGCAACCCGCCAGATACCCGCACGACAGGATGCATAGCAGTACCTGGCGGGCGGTGTGTTGTAAGGGGTGTTTCTTCATCCTGGTATTCATCGTTTGGTTCAGCCCGAAAAATTCATGGTTCTCTTCACTTTCTTGCTGGGGTTGAGCAGATTGGCGAATGCCTGCTCCAACAAACTCCCCGCCTTGTCGCTATCGGCCATACCCGGCAGCACCGGCGGCTTGATCTTGAGCCCCGAGCCCTTGCCTGGCGAACCCCCGGCGTTGATCCTGGCCAGCGGGCCGGAGATGGTGATGCCGCCGGGGTCGAGTTTGATGAAGCTGCCACCGGCCTTGATGGTCAGTTCGATGCCGGCTTCGATGACCATTTTCTGCCCGGCTTTGAGGTGAATCTCGCGGCCGGCCTTGGTCAGTTGTGCGGTGCCCAGCTTGATGTGCTGGTCGGTGGCCACCGTCAGGTGGTCCTGGGGCTTGACCTCGACCTTGCGGTCGGCGGTGACGGTCAGGTGTTCCTCGGCCAGCAGTTCGGTGTAGCTGTTCTTCTCCACGGTGTCGTGGCGTTCGTTGCCGACGCGGATCTTCTGGTCGTGCTCGATGTTTTCGTCCCAGTCGCGCTGGGCGTGGAGGTAGATCTGCTCGGCGCCCTTGCGATCCTCGATGCGCAGTTCGTTGTAGCCCCCACCGCCTGGGCTGCTGAGGGTCTTGAACACGCTGCGGGTCTTGTTCGCCGGCAGGTCGTAGGGCACCACGTGTTCGGCGTGGTACAGGCAGCCGGTGACCAAGGGTTGGTCGGGGTCGCCTTCGAGGAAGGTGACCAGCACTTCCATGCCGATGCGCGGGATGGTGATGGCGCCGTAGCGGTCGCCGGCCCAGCTGGAGCTGACCCGTAGCCAGCAGCTGGTTTTCTCATCCGCCTGGCCTTCCCGGTCCCAGAAGAACTGCACCTTCACTCGACCATATTCGTCGCAGTGGATTTCTTCGCCAGCCGGGCCGGTGACCACGGCGCTCTGGCTGCCCAGCACGCGGGGTTTGGGGTGAGCGAGTTGCGGGCGGTAGGGCACGTTCCAGGGCGTGGCGGTGAAGCGGTTGCGGTAGCCTTGGGTGAAGTCGGCGTCGCCCTTTTTCCCCTCTCCCCGAAGGAGCGAGGGAGCCGATCTGCGTCGTGTCAGATCGCTCGTGATCGACTCCTCCAGCACCTGCGGTTGCTTACCTTCGTGCAGCACTTCGGTGAGCAGCCAGAGGTCGTTCCATTCGCGGCGCGGGTGTTCGGAGATTTCCAGCAGGTGCCCCGTAACCAGCCGCGGCTGGTCGCTCTGGCCTTCGAGTTGCTGGTAGTCGGCGCGGTGGCGTTCCAGGGCGCGCTTGGCCAGGTGCTTGCCGCGGGTGCGGTCGGTGTAGCAGCCGGGGTAGTCGTAGTCTTCCAGATCGGGCAGGCCGTCGTTCTCGCCGGCCTGCTCGCCCTGGTAGGCCGTCTCCAGCAGCAGGCGCGGCTGCTGGAAGTCGTAGTCGCGGCGGGTGGTGCTGCGGGTGCGGGTTTCCAGGCGCAGGGCCAGGCGCTTGATCACCGGGTCATCGGCGGTCATGCCGCTGTCCTGGATATAGGGCGTGGGCTGGCCGAGCTTGGCGAAGGCGGTCTGGTCGTCGCCGAAGCACAGTACGTGGCCGCTTGCGCTGTGCTGGAAGTGGTAGTGGATGCCTTCCTCCTCGCACAGGCGCTGGACGAAGTGCAGGTCGCTCTCGTCGTACTGCACGCAGTACTCGCGCTGCGGGTAGACGCTGGGGCCGAGCTGGAACTGGTAGCGGCCCTGGACGATGCCGTGTTCTTCCAGCACCTGAGCGACTATCTGCGGCACCGTCAGGTGCTGAAAGATGCGCTGGTTGGTGCGGTGCGCCAGATAGGCGAGCTGCGGCACGATGGCCAGGCGATAGCGGGTCAGGCGTTTGCCGGACTCGCCCTGCTCGACCCGGTGGATCAGGCCGTGGATGCCGTCGCCATTGGGGCTGAAGGCAAGGAAGGCGCGCTGATGCAGCAGACTGGTCAGATCGAGATCCGGCCGTTCACTGATCAGCTCGACGTCGAAGCGATAGGGCTGGCTGATGGCCTCGCGGCCGCTGAATTCGAGCACCTGCAGATCGTGCTCGACGCCTTCGATGGTCAGGCTGAAATGGGTTTCATTGGCCGGGTTGAACATGTGCGTATCCTTTCGAGTGAGTCCTTTTCAACAGCCTGTTATGCCTTCTTGCCCAGCCAGCTGCGCAGACGTGAGGCCGGTGGCCGGCGAAACGCGTCGAGCAGCTCGCTGCAGCCGATCTGCCGCTGGCTTTCGTCGAAGGCCAGCGCGGTGCGCAGGGCCTGCCAGCAGTGCAGCGGCACCTGCGCCGGGCGTTGCAACTGCCTGTCCAGCTCCATGCTCTTGGCCTGCTTGGCGCTGAGGCGGCGGAACGGGTGTTGTCCGCTGGCCAGCTCGACCAGCACGCAGGCCAGCGCATAGACATCGGCAGCCGCCGACAGCGGCGCGCCTTCGAGCAATTCCAGCGCGGCGTAGCGCGGCGTCCAGGCGGCGATGCGGCTGCGGCACAGGCGCGGCAGACCGGGCAGCAGGCCCTCCACCGGCTGGCCGAGACCATAGTCGAACAGGCGCAGGCCGTCTTCGGCCAGCATCACATTGCTGGGCTTGAGATCGCCATGCAGCACGCCCAGCTGGTGCGAATAGCACAGGGCTTCGAGCAGCGGGATGGCGATGCCGCGCAGCTCGTCCCAGGGCAGGCCCTCGGGGCGTTCGCAGAGCAGCTGATCGAGGGTCAGGCCGCGCAGCAGTTCCAGGGTGATGAAGGCGCGCTGACTGGGAATGTCCACCTCGAAACCGAACAGGCGCACCACGTTGGGGTGGCTGAGCCGCGCAGTGAGAGCGAACTCGCTGTAGAGCAGGGCGTTGGCGTCCGGGTACTCGGCGAAGTCGTCGCTCAGGGTCTTCAGCGCGACATAGGGCTCGGGGTCGCCGAACTGTTCGCGCAACAGATCGCGCGCGCGGTATACCGCGCCCATGCCGCCGACGCCGAGCAGACGCTCGATCCGGTAGCGGCCGCCGAGCACCTCCGGCAGCTCGCCGGGGGCCTGACGCGGCGTTTCGCGCACAGGCTCCCTGGCGGCGGTGGCGGCCAGGGCGAAGTAGGTGAGGTCGCTGGCTTCGGCGGCTTCGATCATTGGCGGATCACCACGGCACTGAGGTTGTCACGGGCCGGGCCGTCGAGCACGCGCTGGAACAGGCGCTCCACGGCCAGGTGCGGCGAAGGCAGGTTGAGGCAGGCGCCCAGCTCGTCGGCGGAAACGCCCTGATAGAGGCCGTCGCTGCACAGCAGGAAGACGTCGCCGGGCAGCACGTCGAGTTCGAGAATGTCCAGCTGCAGGGTTTCGCTGGCGCCGATGGCGCGGGTCAGGGCATGCGCCGCCGGGTGGCGCGCGGCCTCCTGCGCCGTCAGGCCCTGTTCGTCGATCAGTTGCTGCACCAGCGAATGATCACGGCTGAGCTGATACAGACGCGCACCGCGCCACAGGTAGCAGCGGCTGTCGCCGGCCCAGACGCAGGCGGCGCGGTCGCCGTCGAGCAGCAGGGCGACCACGGTGCTGCCGATCACCGTGTCCGGGCGGTCGGCGGTTACCGTCAGCTCCTGACCGAGACGATGATTGAGCCGGTGCAGCGCCTGACGCAGCGCCACCAGACGCTGCTCCAGGCTGCCCTGTGCCAGCTCGGCCAGCTGCTCGACGATCAGGCGGCTGGCCAGGGCGCCGTTCTGGTGCCCGCCCATGCCGTCGGCCACCACCCACAGGCCCTGCTCGGGCAGGGCCAGGAAGGCGTCCTCGTTGCGCGCGCGCACCTTGCCGGTGTCGGTGCGCGCGGCGCTGCGCCAGGCGTTGGCGACTGCCGCCATCAGAGCGTCGCCGGCAGCTTGAAGCTGCGCAGCAGGCCGATGTCGAACGGGTTCGGCGAGCGCTGGCTGTGCAGCAGGTAGTTGGCGTGCAGGCCGCCGAGGTTGGCCTTGAGGATCAGCACGTCACGACCGCTGTGGTAGTCCACGTCCATCAGGTCGAGCAGGCGGAACAGCGACCAGGGGCCGGTGTTCTTCTCGATGCCGACGCGGCGACCGCCGAGTTCCTCGACCACCAGGCTGGTGCGGTCTTCCTCGCTCGCCGCCGGCCAGCGGAAGGCGGTGGCGACGATCGGACCGTGGCGGTATTCCAGCTGCTGCTTGCCGAAGCGGAAGTCGGCGCGGCTCAGGCTGGAGTCCAGCGAGTAGGGCTCGAGCTTGAACAGCACCTGCGGCTCGACCGGGTTCTCGGCGAAGAAGCTGCGGCGGATCACCTGGGCGCGGCTCATCTGCAGGAGGAACTCGCGCGACAGCGGCAGGCCGCGGCCATCGACGCGGCGCAGGCGATACTCGTCGGCGCTGCCGCTGACGAATGGGCGCAGGTACTGGTCGAAGAAGCGCTCGGCGATGCCCTGGGCCTTGAAGAACTCGCGGAAATCCGCCACTGCCACGTCGCTCTCGCTGTGCGCGCTGAACGGATAGCGCTGCTTCAGCGAGTTGTCGTAGGCGGCGTACAGCTCGCTCTGATAGCGCTGATTGAGGAAGTGGTAGGCGTCGCCCAGCACCAGGGTCCAGCTGTCCTCGGCCAGCAGCGCCAACCAGTTGCCCACCGGCTGCGGCAGGCGCGCGGCGGCGCTGCGCACCTGGTTGATCGCATCGCGCTTGCCGGCCATGCGCGCCTTGGCCATCTCGAACGCAGCCTGGTCGCTGGCACCGGCATTGGCCAGGCTGGCCAGCTGACGCTGCAGTTCGTCCAGCGCCTGCAGGCTGGCGGCCAGTTCGACACCGGCGCCGCCGTTGTCGTCGAGCAGCTTGTGCAGCACTTCGAAGCGGCGCTCCAGAGTCTTGCGCGCGGTGTCCGGGGTGTTCTTGGCCAGGGCCTGCTGCGCCTGTTCGGCGGCGGCACTGGCCAGCTTGGCGGCCTTGCCCAGCTTGCCCTTGGCGCCCTCCAGCGCTTCGGCGGCGGCACCAGCGTCGTCGGCGGCCTCGGCCAGGCCCTTGAAGCGGGTGTTGTCGCGCACTTCCACCAGCAGTTGCAGCAGCGGCGAGTTGGCCGCGGTCAGGCCGCCGAGCAGGGCGGCACCACGACCGGCACTGCCGATCGGCTCCAGGCTGAGCTGGGCGATGGCCTCGCCCCAGTAGTTGCCGTAATCGCGGAAGTAAAGCTGCTCCAGCTCTACCATCAGGCGGCCGAGGTCTCCGGCGCTGAGGCTCTCGCCCTCGCCCAGCACCCAGTTGTCGCGCAGGATCTCGCGCACCAGGTTGCCGCCCTGGGCGGTGAGGGTCTTGCTGTAGCCGGCCTGGGTGTAGAAGCCGGGGATGGCGTAGTCGCTGCCATTGATCAGCCCGGCCTGCGGCCCGAGCTTCTGGCTCAGACGGTAGTCCGGCAGGCTGCGCGCCTGTTCACGCAGCATGCGATAGACCACATTGGCCAGCGACTCGCTGCGCAGCACCTGGCGCGCCTGGGCGACCAGCTGGGCGTTGAGCGCATAGGGCGCGAAGGACTCGTCGAGCAGACGGGCGAAATGGGTGTTGAGGCCATGCTGCGCCGGGCTGTTGCCGGCATAGCGCAGCGACCAGTCGGCGGCCACCCACTCCTTGAGAAAGGCGGCGTCGCGGCGCTCTTCCAGGTTGAGCATCAGGTAGGCGCGCAGGCTGCCGAGCAGGCGCTCGCGGTCGCCGAGGTTGGCGCGGATCTGCGCCTCCAGCTGCCGCGCCACACGTGGCAGCAGCAGGGTTTCCAGCTCGGCGCGGTAGGTCGAATAAACGGCCGGATTGACCGCCTCACCCTGGAACAGACCGGTGCGCTGCAGGTAGGACACTTCGCCCTTGGGCGGGAACACCAGGGTGGCGGCGTAGCTGCTGTCCAGCGCCTTGAGGGTCTGCAGGGCGTCGTCCTGCGGGTTGATCGCCTGGTGCTCGCGGGTGAGCTTCTGGGCGATCTCGCGCAGCTGTTCCAGACGCCCGTGGTTGGCCGAGAAGCCGCTGGCCCAGAGCACGCCGAACAGCGCCAGCACGGCGAAGGCGGTGGCATACATGGCACGCTGGCCCCAGTCGATACGGCGCACTTCCTTCTGGTCGAGTCCGGCGAGGTCGGCCTCGGGGAAGATCACCCGGCTGAGCAGGTGGTTGATGAAGCGTGCACGGCCCGTGCGGAAGGTCGGCAGCGCGCTGCCGGCCAGGCCGAGGTTGCGGCCGATGCCGGCGGTCAGCGGGTCGAGCTGTTCGTTGAGCTGCGGCGCGCTGGTCAGGTAGAAGCCGCGCAGCTTGCTGGCGCGCTGGTAGCGGTTGCCGGCGAACGCCAGCTCGATGAACAGGCACAGGCGCTCGCCGATCTGGCCGAGCTGGTGCGGGAAGTCGAGGATGCGGCCACGGCGCTGGGTGTCGCGCTCCTGGTGCATGCGCAGGATCACCTGGCTGTTGAGGCGGCGCAGCAGTTCCTCGAACTCCTGGCGCACCACGCTCACGTCGCTGGCGTTCTGCTCCTTGCGGAAGCTGGCGCCGAGCACCTGCTCGCTCTCCTCGCGCGACAGCTGGTCGAAGAACTCGTCGAAGCCCAGCACCTTGTCGGCCTTGCTCAGCACCAGGTAGACCGGCACGTCGGCACCCAGGCGCTGATGGATCTCGTGCAGGCGCTGGCGGGTCTGGCGGGCCAGGGTTTCCAGCTCCACTTCGCTGCCGCCCTGCAGCTGCTCGACCGGAATGCTCACCAGCACGCCGTTGAGCGGGCGCGCGCGACGCTGGCGCAGCAGGCCGAGCAGGGTGCCCCAGGCGCGGCCGTCGACCTGCGCGTCGGGCTGGGTCAGGTAGCGCCCGGCGGTGTCGATCAGCACGGCGTGATCGGCGAAGTACCAGTCGGCATAGCGGGTGCCGGAGACGTCCTTGGTCAGGCGCTGGCTGTCGCCGCGGTTGAGCGGGAAGTCCAGGCCGGAGAAGTCCAGCAGGCTGGTCTTGCCGCTGCCCTGCGGGCCGAGCAGCAGGTACCAGGGCAGGTCGTTGCGCCACTTCTCGCTGCGCCCGCGGTACAGGCTGGAGCGCTTGAGGGTGCGCAGGGCGTCCTTGAAGCGGTGGCGCAGCTCATTCTGCTCCTCGCCGATCTGCTCCTCGCGGCGCAGGCGCTCCTGCGCCTCGGCGTCGTTCTCCTCGGCCTTCTTGCGTGCGGTGGCGCGCCAGCTGGCGAACACCATGGCCAGGCCCCAGAGCAGGAACAGCAGGCTGATGGTCAGCAGACGGCTGGTGGCCGACTCCCAGAACTTATGGTCGTTGACCGCCAGCAGCGGGCCGACGAACCACACCAGCAGGGCGAGGACCAGCACCAGCAGCAGGCTCCAGACCCAGGTCTTGCGGAAAAAGGCGCCCAATTTGGCGAAGAAGCTCTTCATTTCACGTCATCCATGCTGACACCCGAGGCCGGGTCGAGTTGCTGATACGGCTTGAGGACGGTGTCGCGCTGCTCGCCGAGCACCCAGGCGAAGCCGGCGTACATCATCACCAGGCACATCAGGGTGAACAGCGCCACCAGCCACCACGGCACGATGCGCACCAGGCGCCGGCGGGTGTCCTTCAGGCCCTGCCAGTGCGGTGAGACTTCGCGCGGCACGTCGCCGCGCAGCTGACGGATCTGCCGGTAGAGGCTGTCGCGCACCGCTTCCAGCTCGAGCATGCCGCGCGGCAGCACGCGGTACTTGCCCTCGAAACCGAGCGACAGGCACAGATACATCAACTCCAGCATCGGCAGGTGCTTGACCGGGTTGCGCGACAGGCGCTCGAGCAGCTGGAAGAACTTCTCGCCGCCGAAGGTCTCGTTATGGAAGGAGGACAGCAGGCTCATCTGCGACCACTGGCTCTCGTTACCCCAGGGCGTGGTCACCACGGCCTCGTCGACCACGGTGCACAGCACGTAGCGCGCGGCCATCACCTGGCTGCTTTCCGCGCCGTCGTGCAGGGCGCGGTGTTCGAACAGCTTGATCTCGCGGGTCAGGCGCTGGTTGAGGGCATCCAGGTCCTCGCTGTCGAAGCTGTGCTTGAGCCGCACCACTTCCGAGAGCAGCGCGGAGGCCGCCGCCACCAGGGGGTTGAGGCTGATGTTGAAACTCTCCGCCGGGCGCAGGCGCGCGGCGAAGATCATGCGTTCTTCCAGCTGCTCGAATTTCGGCGGCGCGCTGAAATCGGTCAGCGGGCTTTCGGCGCGGGCTTCGCCCTTGCGGTTGAGGATGACCGTCTTGTCATCCTGGCCGTATTCCATTTCCTTGATGGTCATCGTCAGTTCCTGATCGCCCAGAATTTCAGCTCAAGCCCGGAGAACTCGCCGGACACGTGGAAGGCGAAGCCGCCGGAGCGTTCCAGCTGCGCCAGTTCCTCGGAGCTGAGCTCCAAGGCGAAGTAGGTCTTGCCCGAATGGAAGGGGATCTGCCGCGGTGCCACCGGCAGCGGTTTGACCTTGATCCCCGGCAGGTGCAGGTTGACCAGCTGGCGGATGCGCTCCACCGGGCCGACCTTGAGGTGTGCCGGCAGGCGCTGGCGCAGCTCCTCGGAGTCGCACTGGGCGCTGGCGGCGAGCACGAAGCTGGAGGTGCCGAGTAGCTTGTGGTCGTGCAGCGGCGACACCTGGATGCCGTACTGGCGCTGCTGCAGGAGCATCTCGATGGCGTGCTGTTCGAGCACCATCGACAGCACCTGGCGAATGGCGTCCATCAGCTTGCGGAAGCTCATGCCCTGGTCGCTGTGCAGGTAGCGGCCTTCCAGGCGCGGGCGCTTGGTCTCGCTGGAGAAGGTGGCCAGCTCGCCGAGCAGGCCGACCAGTTCGCGGTAGATCTGCTCCGGATGCACCTGCTCGACGCCCAGGTGGTGACGCAGGATCGGCTCGTAGCGGTTGATCAGCTGCAGCATCATGAAATCGCCGACCTCGGCGCCGCCCACCTTGCCGGTGGCGCGGATGCGCTCGGCGAGGATGTCGCCGCGGTGGGCGAGCATGCTGATCACTTCCTTGAGGCAGCTCAGCAGGTAGCCGGAAGCCTGGAAGTTGACGTAGGTCGGGCTGAACTCGGGGTCGAGGCTGATCACCCCGTCCGGCGTGGTGTCGAGCACCTCGCACAGCTTGAGCTTCACATAGGCCTGGTCGCTCTGCTGCTCGCCGAGCAGCAGGCGAAAATCCGGGCGGCCGGTGCTGACCTGACTGTGGCTGCTGTCACCGGCGTTGCAGTCGGCGACTTCCTCGTCGAAGGCGACGTAGCGCGCCAGCACGTCCTTCTGCTCCGGGCGGCGGCTCTCGATATGGTTGCCGGTGACCAGCGGCAGCGCCAGGTACACCGGGGTGTTGCCGGTGTTCGGCGGCACGTCCAGGCCCAGCGGCTCGCGCTCGGCGCCGAGGTCGAAGAGGCTGCCGTCGGGCAGCACGCCGCTGGCCTTGCTCACCACCAGCTTGCCCATGTTGAGGAACTGGCGGTCGATCTCCAGCTCGAAGAAGCCCCAGGCGTAGCTGGCCAGCTTCTGCGTGCGCACCTTGAGCTGGTACTCGAAGTAACGATCGTTCTGCTGGAAGTGCTGCGGGCGCAGCAGCATGCCCTCCTGCCAGATGACTTTATGCTGGCTCATCGGCTTTGCTCCTGCTCGGCATCGAGGTTGCGAATGCCGCGCTCGTCGAGGCGCAGGCGCGCCTGGTTGCGCTGCTGCGCGTCGATGGCGATGACGTAGCGCCAGTTGGCTTCCGGCAAGTCGCGGTAGGCGGCGAGCACGCCGACGTAGCGGCTGCCTTCCTGCACCGACACCTTGAGTTCACGGGTCTCGCCCGGGCGCAGCTCCAGTTCTTCCAGCGTCACCAGGTCCGGAGCCAGGGCCTCCTTGGGCCGCTGGTAGAGGGAGAAGAAATCGGCGTTCTCGAAGGCCACCGGGTGCTTGAGCTCCATCAGGCGCAGCACGATGGGCGAGGGGCGGCCGTTGAGATCGGGGTTGAGCTGGTCGCTGCCGGCCAGGCTCAGGTCCAGCTTGGTCATGCTCGAATAGGGCGACAGCGCGGCGCAGCCGGCCAGGCTCAGCAGCGCGGCGATGCAGGCGAGGGAAAGCAGGCGAGGCATGGGCATCATCCTTGAAGGTCGGTATTGAGGGTGGCGATCAGGCGAACCTGCTCTTCGTAGGCGCTGGCGAAATCGCGGGTGAACAGGCGGTCGCTCCAATCGTCGTTCTGTTGCAGGTCCGCATGCAGGCGACGGTAGGCGCGCCAGCGGCTGCCGGCAGTGGCGAGCAGCGGCTTGCGGCCGTTGCGTTCGAAGCGCATGGCCAGCTGCTCCGGAGCGAACTGCTCGAACATGCCCTTGACCGCCGCGCGGCTGGCGGCGAGCAGCGCCACCTGGTGCGCCTGCAGGTCGCGAAAGCCGCGACTGATGGCCTGTTCGGCGAGCAGCTGACCGGGTTTGCCGCCACGCAGCAGGGCGCTCAGCGTCTCTCCGGCGTCCAGACCCTGCTTGAGCGGGTTATTGCCGGCGCCCTGCACGGTGGTCAGGGCCAGACGCAGCTCATTCTTCAGCTCGCCGCGCGTGCGCAGGGCCTGCTGCAGACTGCCGACGCTCTGCCTGAGCAGCTTGGCGGCATTGAGCGCCAGGGCTTCGCGGGCCTCAATGTCGAGATCGTCGAGGCGAACGCCGAGGGCATCGGCGAACTTCTCCCAGAAGCTCGGCGGCAGGCGCTCGGGCTCCGGCGCGGGTTTCGGCTGGGCTGGCGGCGTCGGCATCACCAGCTCGGGCACCAGCAGGTTTTCCTCGTCGATCTGCGCATAGTCGCGCTGCTGCGCCTGGGCGGTGCTGGGGCGCAGCACGGCGGTCAGGTCGTCCACCTCGGCGTAGACGCGCTCCTGCTGCTCCAGCGCGGTGAGCGGATCGAGGTCGAGGAAGGCGTCGTCGGGAATGATGCTGCCGGCCGCCTGCGGCAGGCCGATATCGCCCTCGAACATGGCCGGGTCGCGCACCAGCCGCGCACGGATCTCGAAATCGCCCAGGCAGTACACGCTGCCGTGCTCGATACGCTGCGGACGGCCCTTGGCCAGGCTGGCGCCGCTGTCCTTGAGGGCGATGCCGTTACTGCTGGTGTCGGTAAGAAAGAACGCGCCATCGCGATAGCTGACCTCGGCGTGGCGGCTGGAGAGGATGCGCTTGCGATCGGGGATCACCCAGTCGCACTCCTCGGCACGGCCGATCACGCCGCCGGCCTGTTTGAAGGTCTTGGTGGTCAGCAGCCCCGGCACGAACTGCTGTGCGCTGACCATCTCGAATACCAGTTCCATGGTGACTGTGCTCCTAGCGGTCAGTGGCCGCGCTTCTCGGCTTGCGGATCGCCCAGCGGGCGGTATTGGTCGTCGCTGAACTTGTAGTTGCCGGTGCAGCCGGCCAGGACGATGGCCAGGGCCAGCAGGGCGGCGGTCCGGTAGCGATGCAGCATGGAATGCGCTCCTTGGATGAAAGTGAGTGGAAGAGGGGCGGGCATGTTCAGACCTCGCTCGGGCTGATCTTCAGCCGTTGCATGCGGTACAGCAGGGTGCGCCGGGGCAGGCCCAGCTCGTTGGCGGCATTGGTCTGGTTGCCGCGGTTCTTGCGCAGGCAGTCGAGCAGCAGGTTGCGTTCGAGCCGGTCCATGCGCTCGCGCAGGCTTAGCGGCGCGCTATCGGGGTTCTGCGTGTGTTCCAGGTTGAAGTGCTCGGGCAGCAGCTCGCCGCCCTCACACAGCAGCACCGCGCGCTCGACCAGGCCTTTGAGCTCGCGCACGTTGCCGGGGAAGGCGCAGCCGGCCAGGTGCTCCAGGGCGGCGTCGCTCCAGCGGCAGGCGTCGCGCTGCAGCAGGCCGCTGGCGGTGCTGGCGAAGTGGCGGGCGAGCAGCAGGATGTCCTCGTCGCGCTCGCGCAGCGGCGGCAGCTCGATGGGGAAATGCGACAGGCGATAGAACAGGTCTTCGCGGAAGCGGCCTTCCTCGACACGTTTGCGCAGTTCCTGGTGGGTGGCCGCGACGATGCGCACGTCCACCTTGTGCGTCTCGCTGCTGCCCAGGGGACGCACTTCGCCCTCCTGCAGCACGCGCAGCAGCTTGGCTTGCAGGGTCAGCGGCATGTCGCCGATCTCGTCGAGGAACAGGGTGCCGCCATCGGCGGCATCGAACAGGCCCGGCTTGTCGCGGTCGGCACCGGTGAAGGCGCCGCGGCGGTAGCCGAACAGCTCGCTCTCCAGCAGGTTCTCCGGCAATGCTGCGCAGTTCTGCACGATGAACGCCTTGCTGCGCCGCGCGCCGCAATCATGGATGGCGCGGGCGACCAGCTCCTTGCCGGTACCGGTCTCGCCGGTGAGCAGCACGCTGACCGGGCTGTGCAGCACCTTGCCGATCAGTTGATAGACGCGGCGCATGGCCTGGCTCTGGCCGAGCAGGCCATAACCGCTGGCGCAGGGCGTGCCTGGAACAGGCGAGACGGTTTCAGCACTGGCGGCACCGTCGGCAGCCGGGGCGCGCAGGCGCTGCAGCAGTTGCAGCTGGGCCAGGGCGAAACGGCCGAGCTGGGCGAAGGAGGCGGTGAAACCCTGCAGGCTGCGCCGCTCATGGCTGGCCACCAGCAGCAGGCCGCGGGTATGGCCGGCGCCGTCGTGCAGCGGCAGGCACAACAGGCTGCGCCAGGTGCCCTTGCCCTCGGGCAGGCAGGCGATGCTGTGCAGGGCGCTGTCCAGCTCATCGATACACAGCACCTGGTTCTGGCACAGGCAGTACTGCAGCAGCTGTTCGCCGTCGTAGTCGCTGGGCAGGCTGGCCGCCTCGCGCGGTTGCAGCAGGCCGTCGAGCCACTCCGCGCTCATCATCAGGCGGGTATTGGTGTGATCCAGCAGATACAGCTGGCCCAGGGCGCAGTCGGCCAGCTC
>NZ_AVOF01000251.1:0-4804 GCF_000465935.2 Pseudomonas sp. EGD-AK9 | reverse complement strand
GCTAACGGCCGGTGCACGCGGGGCACCCTGCGGTCTTTGCGGCTTAAGGTACTCCGGCAGGGGGTAGCGATTACCGAATGCATAGCTAACAAAAAGGCCACCTCGAAGGTGGCCTTGGCGTTTCTGCTCTATGGCTCAGTCGCCGCGGTATTCGCAGCCGCTGGTGCAGGTCTCGTGGATGCGCACGCGCGACAGTTCTGGGAGCAGGGGTTTGACCTGTTGCCAGATCCACTTGGCCAGCACTTCGCTGGTGGGGTTTTCCAGGCCGGGGATGTCGTTCAGGTAGTTGTGGTCGAGTTGCTCGTAGATCGGCTTGAAGATCGCCTTGATCTCGGAGAAGTCGCGAATCCAGCCGGTATAGGGGTCGACCTCGCCTTCGATATGCAGGGCGACGCGGAAGGAGTGGCCGTGCAGACGACCGCATTTGTGGCCTTCCGGCACATGGGGCAGGCGGTGGGCCGCCTCGAAGATGAACTCTTTGAACAATTCCACAGTACAGCGCTCGCGTGAGATGGCCGTCGATCAGGCCCTGAGCCGCGCAGTTTATCAGGTCTGCCCAGGCGCCTGGGCGTTCAGCAGTCGGCGGATCTGCTGCGTCAGGTAACGGTGGAAGCGCCGATCGTGCCAGTAAGCCATATGGCTCAGTGGTGTATGGCGTTTGTACCAGGGACCGACGGGCAGGGCGCGATCTTCGTGCACCAGGGTGGCGTAGGCGGGGATCGCGCGCAGCGGGTAGCCGAGTGGGTCGGCTGGTGCGTAGACGTTCAGCCAGCGCGCCTGCTGACGCACCGCGTCGCTCAGGCAGTGGCCGGGAAAACGGATTGGCAGCACCGGGTCGTAGGCGAAGGTGAACAACGGGATGTTGCAGCCGAAGGTGACGATGCCGGCCAGGGTTTCCAAGGCCAGAAAGGGGTCATGCGGGCAGCTGGGGGTGGCGTTGAGTTTCTGCTGGTCCCAGGCGAAGTTGGAGAAGATGTGCCCGCCCAGGGAATGGGTCAGCACCAGCAGCGGGGTCTGCGGATCGACCTGGGCGCGCAGGGCATTGAGGCCGTTGCGCAGGCACTGGTGCACTTCCTGGTAGGTGGTGTCGTAGGCCTCGCTGACCTTGCGGTAGCCGGCGGCGTCGCCGAGAAACAGGGTGACGATGCGGCGTAACCAGCGCCAGCGCACGGGTTCGCGCTCGAGGCGGGCGAGGAAGGCGTGTTCGCGTTTATCCAGCACGCTGGCCCAGTACAGGGTCTGGAACGCCACCTGCTGGGCGTCGTCGCCCAACTGGCGGCGCAAACCGCGGATCAAACCCTGGGCGAACTGGTGTTGTCCCTCGTGGTCGCGGCTGTCGGGCTGGTTGCCGATGCCGTGGATGATTGCGACTGCCAGCTTCATGCATCCTCCCTGATTGCAGCAGCCTAACCATCGGCGCTGGCCGCGTCCATCACAAGGGCAGCAGGCGTTCGCCCAGGCGCCCGCTGTCGACCAGTTCGAGGAATTCGTCGCCGAGTCGCACGCTTTCTGCCATCGCCTGGCGCCAGTAGCGTTCACGGCCGGCGTCGTCACCCAGGTAGCGTTTGAAGTCGCTGCGGTCGGGCAGCTTGCCGTGGGGCAGGCGTGCCAGGTACTCGCGTGATGGCGCGAGCAGCAGCACGTCCTGCAGGCGAGTGCGGTCGCCGCGGCGCCAGGGCATGCTCTTGTCGAACCAGCCGGGGATCACCCGGTCGGTGAAGTGCGGGTAAAGCACGATGTCCTCGCCGCTGTAGGGCAGGTCGAGGTGATAGTCGAGCAGGCCGCCGTCGCGGTAGGCGCCGGGCTCCAGCCCGGGAATCTCGCGGATCGCTTCCATCACCATGGGGATCGAGCCGGACGCCAGCAGGGCGTGGCGCAGGTTCTCCGCGGTGAGGGCGTGAAAGTGCGAGCGGAAGTCGCGCAGTTGCGCCAGTGGCGGCAACTGGCGGGCGTCGTGCAGGATCACCCGGTCGAAGTGACGCGCCAGACGTTGGCGCGCCAGCAGGTTGTTGCCGATCACCGACGACAGCCCGAGGCTCAGCTTGCCGCGGTGGTCGTGCTGCAGCAGGCCGTGGCTCTTCACCACCACGATATGCAGGCGATGGTACGGGTTGGCGACGATGGCCGCGTCCTGGTCGGCGAGCAGCTCGTGCAGCATCTGGCGGCAGCTGCCGGACACCTCGGCCATGCTCACGCCCTTGGCGAAGCGCTGGGCGGTGTAGAGTTCGCCGAGGCGGCGGATGCCGGCGGCGGCGTCCGGCAGGCAGGCGCTGGCGAAACGCCAGGAACCGATGGAGGCGCCGATCAGCGCGCGTTCGCGCGGCGCGCGCGGCAGCCAGTCGCCGAACAGCGCCAGATCCAGGCCCTGGATGCCGAGGCCCTTGGGCCCGCCCGCGGCGCCGGGCAGGATGCCGACATCCGCCGGGCTCAGGCCGTGCTGGCGAATCCGCGCCAGGGCTCTGGGGCCTGCCCGGAGGGTCAGGGCAGGGGACTTGATATGGATCGCGCTCATCGCTGCCTCCGTCACGCAAGCAGGCGATTATAGGGCCATGGACGCGCAGGCCAAGTAACTTCAGCGGCTGAATGACGCCGGCAATTCAGCTTGAATTAAGTGCACGGGCCTAGAGTGGCAGGCATCGAATCACTTTCCGGAGGATGCTCCATGAACCTGTTGACCCGCCTGCTGGCCATCGCTGCACTTGCCAGTGCCAGCCTCATTGCCCATGCTCGCGACCTGGGCCCGGACGAAGCGCTGCGCTTGCGCGACGCCGGCACCATCAAATCCTTCGAGCTGCTCAACCAGGCCGCGTTGGCCCAGCACCCGGGCTCGCGCATCGAGGAGACCGAGCTGGAGGACGAATACGGTCGCTACATTTACCAGATCGAGCTGCGCGATCCGCAAGGCGTGCAGTGGGACCTGGAACTGGATGCCAGCACCGGCGAAATTCTCAAGAACCATCAGGACGATTGATGAGCTTGCGCAGCACCACGGCATTTTTGTTGCTCCTGGCCGGCAGCCTCGCCGCCGCCCCGGGCGTGGCCCGCGATCTCGATCAGGACGAGGCCCTGCGCCTGCGTCGCGAGGGTGTGATCATGCCCTTCGAGCAGCTGATGCAGCGCCTGGAGCAGCAGTATCCGGGCACCACCCTGCTGGAGGCGGAGCTGGAAGAGGAAGACGGCGTGCTGGTCTACGAGGTGGAAATCCTCACCACCCAGGGCGTGGTACGCGAGCTGGAACTGGATGCCCGCGACGGCAACATTCTGAAAGACGAGGAAGACGACTGATGCGCCTGTTGCTGGTGGAAGATCATGTGCCGCTGGCCGACGAGCTGACGGCCAGCCTCAGTCGCCAGGGTTATGCCGTGGATTGGCTGGCCGACGGCCGCGACGCCGCCTACCAGGGCGCCAGCGAGCCCTACGACCTGATCATTCTCGACCTCGGTCTGCCGGGCAAGCCGGGTCTGGAGGTGTTGCAGCAGTGGCGTGCCGGCGGCCTGGCCACGCCGGTGCTGGTACTGACTGCGCGCGGCTCCTGGGCCGAGCGCATCGAAGGCCTCAAGGCCGGTGCCGACGACTATCTGACTAAACCTTTTCATCCTGAGGAATTGGCCCTGCGTATCCAGGCGCTGCTGCGTCGTGCCCATGGCCTGGCCAACCAGCCGCAACTGGAGGCCGCCGGCCTGCAACTGGACGAGAGCCGCCAGTGCGTCACGGTCGGCGGCGAGGCCGTCGACTTGACCGCCGCCGAGTTCCGTCTGCTGCGTTACTTCATGCTGCATCCGGGGCAGATCCTGTCCAAGAGCCACCTGGCCGATCACCTGTACGACGGCGAGACCGAGCGCGATTCCAACGTCATCGAGGTGCACGTCAACCGCCTGCGCGGCAAGCTGGGGCGCAACGTGATCGAGACGCGCCGCGGCCAGGGCTACCGTTTCACTGGGGAGCAGGGTTGAGGTCGATCCAGCGCCGGCTCAGCCTCGGCCTGGCCGGCGCCCTGCTGCTGGTGGGCCTGGTGCTGGCTCAGGCCAGTCTCTGGCTGTTCGACCGTGGCTTGCGCGCCTACCTGGAGGAGGATCTGCGCGACGAGGCGCAGGGCCTGCTCGCCGCCCTGGTGCGTGGCCCGGCCGGCTTGCAACTGGATGAGCGGCGCCTCGATCCGTCGTTTCAGCGGCAGTTTTCCGGGCATTACTTTCGTATCGACTTTGCCGACCGCAGCTGGCGTTCGCGCTCGTTATGGGACCGCGAACTGCTCAAGCCGCAAGGCTCGGGCATGCAGGCCGAACTCGGCGACGGTCCGCAGGGCCAGCGCCTGCTGGTCTACCGCGCCGATTACCGGCGTTACGGCGAGGCGCTGTCGATCAGCGTGGCGCAGGACTACGAGCCGGTGCTGCAGAGCTTTCGGCGCATGCAGTGGCTGGGCCTGGGCATGGGCGGCGCGGCGCTGCTGCTGATCCTGATCGCCCAGCGCTACACCGTGCGCCGCGCGCTGCGTCCGCTGGAGCAGGTGCGCCGGCAGATCGCCCAGTTGCAGCAGGGCCAGCGCAGCGAGCTGGACGCCGAGGTGCCGGAGGAGCTGGAGCCGCTGGTGGCGCAGATCAACCACCTGCTGGCCCATACCGAAGACACCCTGAAACGCTCGCGCAACGCCCTGGGCAACCTCGGTCATGCGCTGAAGACGCCGCTGGCGGTGCTGATCAGCCTGGCCGGACGCTACGAACTGGCGGCGTACCCGGCGTTGCGCGCCAGCCTGCGCGAGCAACTGACGCAGATCGAACAACGCCTGAGCCGCGAGCTCGGCCGCGCC
>NZ_AVOF01000250.1:0-4812 GCF_000465935.2 Pseudomonas sp. EGD-AK9 | reverse complement strand
GGCCGCCGGAGAGTTGCTCGGGGTAGCGGTCGCCGAGCCAGTCGAGCTGCACCAGGTCGAGCAGTTCGTGCACCTTGCGCTTGATCACCTCTTCGCTCGGGCGCTGGCCCTTGGGCTTCATGCGCAGGCCGAAGGCGACGTTGTCGAACACCGTCATATGGCGGAACAGCGCGTAGTGCTGGAACACGAAGCCGACGTTGCGATCGCGCACGTCGTGGTTCGACACGTCCTCGCCATGGAACTGGATGCTGCCGCTGTCCGGGGTTTCCAGGCCGGCGATGATGCGCAGCAGGGTGGTCTTGCCGCAGCCGGAGGGGCCGAGCAGGGCGACCAGCTCGCCGCTCTGGATGTTCAGGTTGATGTCGCTCAGCGCCTTGAACGCATTGAAGTTCTTGCTGACGTTGCGGATTTCGATGCTCATGGCTTATTCCTCGCCGGCGCTGGCTTTCAGGCGGTTGATACGGGACTCGCTCCACTGCTTGAGCAGCAGAATCAGCAGCGCCAGCAGCAGCAGCAGGCTGGCCACGCTGAAGGCGGCGACGTGGTTGTATTCGTTGTAGAGAATCTCGACGTGCAGCGGCAAGGTGTTGGTGTAGCCGCGGATATGCCCGGACACCACCGACACCGCGCCGAACTCGCCCATGGCCCGCGCGGTGCACAGCACCACGCCGTAGATCAGGCCCCATTTGATGTTGGGCAGGGTCACGTGCCAGAACATCTGCCAGCCGTTGGCACCGAGCAGGCGCGCGGCCTCTTCCTCCTGGGTGCCCTGCTCCTGCATCAGCGGGATCAGCTCGCGGGCGACGAAGGGCACGGTGACGAAGATGGTGGCGAGGACGATGCCGGGCAGGGCGAAGATGATCTGGATGTCGTGCTCGCGCAGCCAGGGGCCGAAGAAGCCCTGGGCGCCGAACAGCAGCACGTAGATCAGCCCGG
The DNA here is from genome assembly GCF_000465935.2 of Pseudomonas sp. EGD-AK9. NCBI lineage: Bacteria > Pseudomonadati > Pseudomonadota > Gammaproteobacteria > Pseudomonadales > Pseudomonadaceae > Pseudomonas > Pseudomonas sp. EGD-AK9. Next base: position 3,876 of record NZ_AVOF01000250.1, on the reverse strand, counting down.
CGATCACCGGCGACACCGAGAACGGCAGGTCGATCAGGGTCACCAGGATGCTCTTGCCGCGGAACTCGTATTTGCTCACGCACCAGGCGGCAGCCACGCCGAACACCAGGTTGAGCGGCACGGCGATGCCGACGGCGAGCAGGGTCAGCTTCAGCGCGCTGATCGCATCGGGCTCGAGGATCGCGGCGACGAAGGTGCCTGCGCCCTGCTTGAGCGCCTCGCTCGCCACCACCAACAGCGGCAGCAGCAGGAAGAAGGCGAACACCAGCCAGGCCGCCAGGATCAGCAGGCGCCGGCCCAGGGCGTTGCCGCGACGGGCGGCGTTGTTGACGGCACTGGCCGTCAGGGTCGTGGAAGTCATGCCCGGCTCCTCAGGAACGGCTGATGCGGCGCTGCAGCAGGTTGATCAGCAGCAGCAGGATGAACGACACCACCAGCATCAGCACGCCGATGGCGGTGGCGCCGGCGTAGTTGTACTGGTCCAGCTGCACCATGATCAGCAGCGGCAGAATCTCGGTCTTCATCGGCATATTGCCGGCTATAAAAATTACGGATCCGTACTCGCCGACGCCGCGGGCGAAGGCCAGGGCGAAGCCGGTCAGCCAGGCCGGCAGCAGCGCCGGCAGCAGCACGTGGCGAGCCACCTGCAACGGCTTGGCGCCCAGGCAGGCGGCGGCTTCCTCGACCTCGCGCGGGATGTCGGCCAGCACCGGCTGGATGGTGCGCACCACGAAGGGCAGGGTGACGAAGGTCAGCGCCAGGGTGATGCCCAGCGGGGTGTAGGCGATCTTGAAACCCAGGGCCGTGGCGAACTGGCCGATCAAGCCGTTGGGCGCATAGAGCGCGGTCAGGGCGATACCGGCCACCGCGGTGGGCAGGGCGAACGGCAGGTCGATCATCGCCTCGATGATCTTGCGTCCGGGGAAGGTGTAACGCACCAGCACCCAGGCCAGCAGGGTGCCGATCACGCCGTTGATCACGGCGGCGAGCAAGGCGGTGCCGAAGCTGAGCTTCAAGGCGGCCAGCACGCGTGGCGAGGAAATGATTGCCCAGAACTGTTCCCAGGTGAGCTGGGCGGCGTGGACGAACATGGCACCCAGGGGAATCAGCACCAACAGGCTGAGGTACACCAGGGTGTAACCCAGCGTCAGCCCGAAGCCGGGTATGACGGGGGAAGTACGGCGAGACATGGCCTGTCCTTAAATCGGTTGGCGTTGGAACGCTCTAACAAACCAAGGGTGGGCAGGCTTCAGCCCCACCCACCCTTGCGCATCACTGGGCCTGGTAGATCTGGTCGAACACGCCGCCGTCGTTGAAGAACTTCGGCTGCGCGGTTTTCCAGCCGCCGAAGTCAGCGTCGATGGTCACCAGCTTGAGCTGCGGGAACTGCTGGGCGAACTCGGCGGCAATCGCCTGGTTGCGCGGGCGGTAGAAGTGCTTGGCGGCGATGCGCTGGCCTTGCTCGCTGTACAGGTAGTTCAGGTAAGCCTCGGCGACCTGGCGCGTGCCCTTCTTGTCGACGTTCGCATCGACCACGCTCACCGGCGGTTCGGCGAGGATCGACAGCGACGGCGCGACGATCTCGAAGTTCTCCCCGCCTTCTTCCTTGAGCGCCAGGAAGGCCTCGTTCTCCCAGGCCAGCAGCACGTCGCCGATGCCGTTGTTGACGAAGGTGATGGTCGAGCCGCGCGCGCCGGTATCCAGCACCGGCACGTTCTTGTAGAGCTTCTCGGTGAAGGCCTTGGCCTCGGCTTCGCTGCCGTACTTCTGCTGGGCGTAGGCCCAGGCGGCGAGGAAGTTCCAGCGCGCGCCGCCGGAGGTCTTCGGGTTGGGGGTGATCACTTCCACGCCCGGCTTGACCAGGTCGTCCCAGTCCTTGATGCCTTCGGGGTTGCCCTTGCGCACCAGGAACACGATGGTCGAGGTGTAGGGGGTGCTGGCGTCCGGCAGGCGCTCCTGCCAGTTCTCCGGGATCAGCTTGCCGAGCTTGTACAGCTCGTCGATGTCGCCGGCCAGGGCCAGGGTCACCACGTCGGCGCGCAGGCCGTCGATCACCGCGCGGGCCTGCTTGCCCGAGCCGCCATGGGATTGCTGGATGGTCACCGCCTCGTTGCCCTGGGCCTGCCAGTGCTGGTTGAAGGCGGCGTTGAATTCGCTGTAGAGCTCGCGCGTCGGGTCGTAGGACACGTTGAGCAGGGTCTGGGCGGCGGCGGCCGGGCCGGCGATCAGGGCACTGGCCAGCGCGGCCAGGGCAAAACGACGAATGGACATGGTGCAGCTCCTAACTGGATTTTTATCTTGGCTCTGGTTCGTGGCGGTCAGTCGCACATTCGCGGGCGACAGCAACGGTGGCGGTGCGTGTTCATGGCTGGGCTCTTTTCATGGTCACGCCCTCCGGTGGTCCAGTCGGGCTGCTTGCTTGGTTCAGGCGTTCTTGCTGCCGGGCGGCTGCAGGCGAAACTTTTCCTTGCGTTCGATCTGCACCACCTGGCCGTTGTGCACGGTGATTTCCACCGAGCCGAATTTCAGGCCCTGCAGGGCAGTCTGGATCTCGCGGAGGATCACGGCTTCGTCCTGGCCTTCGAGGTTTCTCAGCGTCGCGGTCATTTCCAGGTTCCTAGGTTGTCGGGCGCCGCAGCGTCTGGCTGGCGTGGAGCGGATAGTAGAGAGGCCGAAATATTCTTAAAAATATTGTTTAAGAACATTTATAGATCTTTTTTGAATATTTAGATTTCCGACTTAATGGAATAAGCAAATAAATTCTTATTCTTTTTAGGGTTGATCCATGCTGCCTAGACTGGCGCCATTCGACTTCAGGAGGTGCCGTCATGGGCAGCGAAGCAATCCGTTATCTGATCCTGCCGGGCTGGCAGGGCTCGCCCGAGGAGCACTGGCAGAGCCATTGGCAGCGCAGCCTGCCGAACAGCGCGCGAGTAGAGCAGGCCGACTGGCTCAACCCCCGACGTGGCGATTGGGTGGCGGCGCTGAACCAGGCCGTGGAGGCCGATCCGCGCCCGACCATCCTCATCGCCCACAGCCTGGGCTGCGTCACCGTGGCGCATTGGGCGGCGCAGGCGCCGCTCGAGCTGCTGCGCCGGGTGCGTGGCGCCTTGCTGGTGGCGCCGGCCGATGTCGAGCGGCCCGATTGCCCCGAACCGCTGCGGAACTTCGCGCCCATTGCGCGCGATCTGCTGCCATTTCCCAGCCTGCTGATCGGCTCCGACAACGACGCCGCGGCCAGCGCCGCGCGGGCTCTCGAGCTGGCCCGGCAGTGGGGCAGCGAAGCGGCGATCCTGCGCGGTGCCGGGCATATCAACGTCAAGTCCGGGCATCGCCACTGGGAGCAGGGCTTCGGCTATCTGTATCGCCTGCAGGGGCGGATCGAGCAGCAGGCGCGGTTGCGCGCCTGATTGGTCAGCCCTAGACCCTCTTCGAGGCGGGATCGGGCCAGGCAGCCGCCCGCCTCATTTTTATTCGCGTACAGGCTGCGCCGAGTGAGGTGCGGCTTTGGAGCTGCACGTTATGAGTTTTCCACCGAACCTCTCACCGCCGCTGACCTTCGCCGAGGTCGACAAGAGCCCGCTGAGCATCCGTGCCAAGGCGCTGGTATTCGTCGACCCGCGCTCGCGCCAGCTGCGCGAGCGCGCCGAGGCCCTGGCGTCGGGCAATCAGGCACTGCTGATCCGCGGCGAGACCGGCACCGGCAAGGAGCTGCTGGCCCGCTACATCCACCGCCACAGCGAGCGCGGCGGGCTGTTCGTGGCGGTGAGCAGCGGCGCCATCAGCCCGCAATGGGGCGAGGCCGAGCTGTTCGGTCACGTCGCCGGCGCCCACGTCGGCGGCGCCAGCAGCCGCGCCGGCTGGTTCGGCTCGGCC
>NZ_AVOF01000249.1:0-4825 GCF_000465935.2 Pseudomonas sp. EGD-AK9 | reverse complement strand
CGCCCGCGCGCGGTAACCCGCCGCGCGCAGCACCAGCACCTCGATGCGCAGCACGCTCCCCGCGCGCCAGGCCGCACGCAACTCGCGCCAGCTCATCCACACCTCACACCTATACAGAGACAAGTTTTTTGTACATGCAAAGAGCAAATTTTCTACAGGCCAGAGAAAATTAAAAACCCTTGAAGCTCAATGAAATAGCGAAAAAAAGCGCTTTTCCTGAAAAACCACAGGCGCGGCATGGTTGTACAAGTTGCCGAGCTGGTATAGCTTTACTCCAGGTTCGGCCGGTGCCGTTTCCCTACTGGTCAGGTAACCCGAAGCGGTGCCGCTGAACCCTCCCTTATTCCGCCAGGGCCCGAAATGAGCGCTGCCAGCCTTCCCATCCTGATCACCGGCGCCAGCCAGCGAGTCGGCCTGTACTGCGCCGAACGCCTGCTCGATGCCGGCCAGCCAGTGATCCTCAGCTACCGCCATGAACGCGAGGGCGTGCGGCGCCTGCGTCAGCGCGGCGCCCTGTGCCTGCCGGCGGACTTTCGCGACGAGGCCAGCATCCTCGCCTTCGTCGACGCGGTGAAATGCCACACCGACGGCCTGCGCGCCATCGTCCACAACGCCTCGGACTGGCTCAGCGAGACGCCGGGCGACGAGGCGGCGGCCTTTCAGCAGCTGTTCGCCGTGCACATGCTCGCGCCCTACCTGATCAACCTGCACTGCGCCGAGCTGCTGCAGCGCGCCAGCCCGGCCGACATCGTCCATGTCAGCGACGACGTGACGCGCAAGGGCAGCGCCAAGCGCCCCGCCTACTGCGCCAGCAAGGCCGGCCTGGAGAGCCTGACGCTGTCGTTCGCCGCACGCTTCGCGCCGCACATCAAGGTCAACGGCATCGCCCCGGCGCTGCTGATGTTCAACCAGGACGACGACGCCGAGTATCGCCAGCAGACCCTGGCCAAGTCGGCGCTGGGCATCGAGCCCGGCCCGGAAGCCTTCTACCTGAGCCTGCGCTACCTGCTGGACAACCCGTACCTGACCGGCACCACCCTGACCCTCAACGGCGGCCGCCACCTCAAGTGAGGCGGCGCCAAGGACAACTGCCATGCACCCACAACTGCCCCAGCACTACCGCGAGATCCTCATCGGCCTGGGCGAGAATCCCGAGCGCGAGGGCCTGCTCGACACCCCCAAGCGCGCGGCCAAGGCCATGCAGTACCTCTGCCACGGCTACCAGCAGTCGCTGGAAGAGATAGTCAACGGCGCGCTGTTCGCCTCGGACAACGACGAGATGGTGATCGTCAAGGACATCGAGCTGTACTCGCTGTGCGAGCACCACCTGCTGCCCTTCATCGGCAAGGCGCACGTCGCCTACATCCCCACCGGCAAGGTGCTGGGCCTGTCCAAGGTGGCGCGCATCGTCGACATGTTCGCCCGCCGCCTGCAGATCCAGGAGAACCTGACCAAGCAGATCGCCGATGCGATCCAGCGCGTGACCAACGCCGCCGGCGTCGCCGTGGTGATCGAGGCCAAGCACATGTGCATGATGATGCGCGGGGTGGAGAAGCAGAACTCGGTGATGAGCAGCTCGGTGATGCTTGGCGCCTTCCGCGAGTCCTGCAACACTCGCCACGAATTTTTGCAACTGATCGGACGGAACAAGTAATGCCGCGACTGGAACCCGGAATGGCGCGCATCCGCGTCAAGGACCTGCGCCTGCGCACCTATATCGGCATCAAGGAGGAGGAGATCAACAACAAGCAGGACGTGCTGATCAACCTGACCATCCTCTATCCGGCGGTCGACGCCGTGCAGGTCAACGACATCGACCACGCGCTGAACTACCGCACCATCACCAAGGCGATCATCGCCCACGTCGAGGGCAACCGCTTCGCCCTGCTCGAACGCCTGACCCAGGAAATCCTCGACCTGGTCATGGCCCACCAGGCGGTGCGCTACGCCGAGGTGGAAGTGGACAAACCGCACGCCCTGCGTTTCGCCGAGTCGGTGTCCATCACCCTGGCCGGCCACCGCTAAGCGGCGCCGCGGTCGGCTTGCCGGCCCCGCGAGGGGCTCTTATCATCGCCGCCACCGCCCGCCCCGGAGAGCCCGAGATGACCGAGCAAGAACGCCTCGAACTGGAAGCCGCCGCCTTCCGCAGCCTGGTGCAGCACCTGCGCACCCGCCCCGACGTGCAGAACATCGAGCTGATGAACCTGGCCGGCTTCTGCCGCAACTGTCTGTCCAAGTGGTACAAGGCCGCCGCCGACGACCTCGGCGTCGAGCTGAGCCCCGACCAGGCCCGCGAAGCGGTCTACGGCATGCCCTATGCCGAGTGGAAAGCCAAGTACCAGAAGGACGCCACACCCGAACAGCAGGCCGCCTTCGACAAGGGGAACAAGGCATGAGCGCCCTCGCCGACTTCCGCCGCCGCTTGCAGCAGGACGACTTCGCCTTCGCCGAGACCCTGGCCTTCGTCGCCGCGCACTACCACTACCAGCCCAGCGCCTTTCGCAACGGCAGCGTGGACAACGCCGCCGGGCAGAACGAAGGCTCGTGCAAGACTCTCGGCCTGGCCCGGCTCGAAGGCTTCAGCCTGGACGAAACCCTGCGCTGCTTCGGCGAACACTACCGCAGCGTGCTGGCCACCCCGGACGGCAGCGACCACGGCAATATCCGCGCGCTGATGGCCCACGGCCTGGATGGCGTACGGTTCGAGCAGGCACCGCTGCGCCGCCAGGACTGATCCAGCCGCGCAACAATTTGCGCAACTGTCGGCAAAAGCTGACAGACATCACAAAACCAAGCGCTTATCCTGCGCGCCATGAAGAGTCACCAGGGAAGGGGCTCGGCGCGATCCGTGCGGCACTTCCCGTGGTGCGTACACGGCATGGAGTCGCCCGATGCAGCAAACCCTGGTATGGAAACCCTGGAGCAACCCCGGCGTGGAGACCCTGCGCCTGAGTCAGGACGAAGCCGGCATCCATGCCAGCAGCCACCTGATGCAGAGCCTCAGGGGCGACAGCATAGTCGCCAGCTACCTGCTCGACTGCGACCCGCGCTGGCGCTTTCGCCGCCTCTGGCTCAAGGTGGACAACCACGGCCCGCGCAAGCTCTGCCTGCAGCGCGATCTCCGCGGCAACTGGCTGCACAACGGCGAGCCGCGCCCCGATCTGCAGGGCTGCCAGCACGTCATGCTGTCCGCCTCGCCCTTCACCCACACCCCGCTGCTGCAACGCTGCGCCCTGGAAACCGGGCAGAGCGACGAGGTCCAGGTGGCCTACGTCGACCTGCTCAGCTTGCGGATCGAGCCGCGCCGCCAGCACTACCAGTGCCTGCAGCGCCGCCCGGGGCAAAACCTCTACCGCAGCCAGGCCGAGGGCAAGCCGAGCTGCGAGTTGACGGTGGACGACCAGGCCCTGCTGCTCAAGGCCAGCGAGCAGTACCTGCGCATGAGCCAGCGCGGGCTGAAGATCAGCACCCTGGTCTAGCGCGTAGCGCTAGATCGGCAATTGCCCGAACGCCCAGCGCAGCAGGAAGAACACCAGCAGGCCGCCGCCGATGGTCGCCAGCAGGTGGCGGGTGAAGGCGGCGACGGCGATGGTCGCCAGGCCGGCGAGCAGGTAGGCGTTGTCCAGGCTCGGCGCCCAGTGCGTGCCGTCCGGCAGCAGCATGCCGGGCACCACGATGGCACTCAGCACCGCCGTCGGCACGTAATGCAGGCCCTGGCGCACCAGCGGCGGGAAACGCAGGTCGGGAAAGGCGAACAGGCTGTAGCGGGTGGCGAAGGTGATCGCCAGCATGCCCAGGATCAGCAACCAGATATCCATCACACCAGTTCCTCCTGCAAGTCCGGCTCGCGCCGCTCCAGCCACACCCCGACCACAATGCCGCTGGCCGCCGCGGCCATCAGCCCGAGCTTGTAGGGCAGCGCATGACAGGCCAGCGCCACCGCCGCGGCGACCAGCGCCGCCGCCACCTGCGGCTGGCTCCTGAGCATCGGCACGACGATGCCGATAAAGGTCGCCAGCATGGCGAAATCCAGCCCCCAGTCGCCGATATTCGGCACCGCCTGGCCGAACAGCACGCCGATCAGGGTGCACAGCAGCCAGTTGCCGTACATCGCCAGCGCGGCGCCGAGAAAGTACCAGTGCCGATACGGCGCGCTGTCGCCGCGGGCGTAGCGCTGCAGCACCACCGCATAGGCCTCGTCGGTCAGCCAGAAGGCCAGCGGCATGCGCCAGCGCTTGGGCAGGTGGCGCACGTAGGGCTGCAGGCTGGCGCTGTACAGGGCATGGCGCAGGTTGACCACGAAGGTGGTGAGCAGCACCACCGCCATGCCGGCGCCGCCGGCCAGCAGGCTGACGGCGATGAATTGCGCCGAACCGGCGAACACCAGCGCCGACATGCCCAGGGTCTGCCAGGGGCTGAGCCCGGCGGCGCCGGCCAGGCTGCCGAAGATGATGCCGAAGGGCATGGCGCCGAGCAGCATCGGCAGCATGTCGCGGGCGCCCTGGGTGAATTCGAGATGACGGGACATGGAACCTCCTTGGGCCGCTCAGTCTAACCGGCGCCCGCGAGCAGGTTCTTGAACGATCTTGCGCCGCCAGGGTGCGCCGTGCGCAGCGAGTCTGGGCCGATCTCGCGGATTTACTGGCTACAGGCCCTGCGGTATTCGCCCGGCCCCACGCCATAGGCCTGTTTGAACTGCCGCGTCAGATGGCTCTGGTCGGCGAAGCCCAGTTGCGCGGCGACGCCGGCCGCGCTGCAGCCGCTCTTGAGCAGGGCGCGCGCCTGCTCCAGGCGGCGCTGCTTGAGCCAGGCATGCGGCGGCAGG
>NZ_AVOF01000248.1:0-4855 GCF_000465935.2 Pseudomonas sp. EGD-AK9 | reverse complement strand
TTCTGCGGGTCGACCGCGGCCAGCTTGCTCAGCAGCTGCTTGTCCAGGTGTTTGCGGTTGGGCAGCAGGCGCAGGTCCAGCGGCTGGATGCCGCCGGCGGCAATCAGCGCCGGCAGGTCGTTGTGCGAGGGCACCGCGACGTCGATGGACTCGCCGCTGGCCAGGGCGTTGGCCAGTTCCTCGGCGCTGCTGAAGGTGCGGTACTCCACGGCGATGCCGGTGTCACGGGTGAAACTCTCCAGCACCTGCGGGGCGATGTAGTCGTTCCAGTTGTAGACGCGGATGCTGTCGGCGGCGGCCGTCAGTCCGGGAGCCAGGGCCAGCAGTAGCGGAGCGAGAACGCGAAACATGACGACCTCCTCGAGGCATGGCTTCGCCGCTGCGCATGGCGCGGGCGGTTCGGCAGAGCGTGGGTGGCAGACAAAACAACGCCGGCACTAGGGCCGGCGTCGGGCATTGCATCAGACGGTATGCAGGTACCAGTTGTACTCGAGGTCGGAGATGGTGGTCTCGAACTCCTGCAGTTCGGCTTCCTTGCAGGCGACGAAGATGTCGATGTAGTCCGGGCTGATGTACTTGTTCAGCACCTCGCTGTCGTCCAGCTCGCGCAGCGCGTCGCGCAGGTTGTTCGGCAGGCTCTGCTCGAGCTGCTCGTAGGAGTTGCCTTCGATCGGCTCGCCCGGGTCGATCTGGTTGGTCAGGCCGTGGTGGATGCCGGCGAGGATCGAGGCCAGCATCAGGTAGGGGTTGGCGTCGGCGCCGGCCACCCGGTGTTCGATGCGCACGGCGTCGGCGCTGCCGGTGGGCACGCGCACGGCCACGGTGCGGTTGTCCAGCGCCCAGCTCGGCGCGTTGGGCACGTAGAACTGCGCGCCGAAGCGGCGGTAGGAGTTCACGTTGGGGCAGAGGAAGGCCATGCTCGCGGCCATGGTGTCGAGAATGCCGCCGATGGCGTGGCGCAGCGGCTGGTTCTGCAGCGGGTCGTCGGCGGCGAAGATGTTCTTGCCGGTCTTCTTGTCCAGCAGCGAGATGTGCACGTGCAGGCCGTTGCCGGCCTGGCCCGGGTAGGGCTTGGCCATAAAGGTGCTGTCCATCTCGTGGTCGTAGGCGATGTTCTTGATCAGGCGCTTGAGCAGCAGCGCGTAGTCGCAGGCCTTGATGGCGTCCTCGACGTGGTGCAGGTTGACCTCGAACTGCGCCGGGGCGCTTTCCTTGACGATGGCGTCGGCCGGGATGCCCTGCTCCTTGGCGGCTTCGAGCATGTCCTGCAGGCAGTCGACGTATTCGTCGAGGTCGTCGATCAGGTACACCTGGGTCGAATGCGGGCGCTTGCCGGAGATCGGCGAGCGCGGCGGCTGCGGCCGGCCGTTCACGTTCTCCTGGTCGATCAGGTAGAACTCCAGCTCGAAGGCGGCGCAGATCTTCAGGCCCATGTCGTCGAACTTCTGCACCACCTGGCGCAGCACTTCGCGCGGGTCGGCGAAGAAGGGGGTGCCATCCAGTTCGTGCATGGTCATCAGCAGCTGCGCGGTGGGGCGCTTCTGCCAGGGTTCGTTGCACAGGGTATTGGGGATGGGGAAGCAGATGCGGTCGGCATCGCCGATGTCCAGGCCCAGGCCGGTGCTTTCCACGGTGGCGCCATTGATGTCGAGGGCGAACAGCGACGCCGGCAGGTTGATGCCTTTCTCGTACACCTTGTGCAGGGCGTTACGGTCGATGCGCTTGCCGCGCACCACGCCGTTCATATCTGCAATAAGAAGGTCGACGAACAGGACCTCAGGATGTTCCTTAAGGAACGCGTTCGCTTCGTTAAGCTGAACGGCACGCGGGGGTACCGACATGATGCAACACCTTTATTGTTAAAAATATCAATCATGCAACTGCATGGGTGTGAGTCAATCGGAAACACCCATGGCTGTCAAGAGAGCCCTATGATGCCCTAAAAGAGGGCTGCACGGCCAGTTTTGGGGCGTTTCAGGGCATTGCGCCTGGCTGAAACGCCTGGCCGGCCGGGGTGCTCAGTCGGGTGTGTTCAATTTTTTACAGGGCTATTGTGTAAAAAAATGAACAAGGCTAAGCTCGGCTCAAACCCATAACAGCAATAAAACGGGTGTCTCATGTCTCGCCTGCCGATAGTCGGCGTCAGTGCCTGCACCAAGCAGATCGGTCACAACTTCTATCACACTGCCGGCGACAAGTATTTGCGCGCGGTGGTGGTCGGCGCCGGTGGCATGCCGCTGATCGTGCCGGCACTCGGCGAGCTGCTGGCGCTGCCGCAGCTACTCGAACAGCTCGACGGCCTGCTGTTCACCGGCTCGCCGTCCAACGTCGAACCTCATCATTACGCTGGCGCCGCCAGCGCACCCGGTACCTTGCACGATAGCGCACGCGATGCCACCACGCTGCCGCTGATCCGCGCGGCGCTCGACGCCGGCGTGCCGCTGCTGGGCATCTGCCGCGGCTTCCAGGAAATCAACGTGGCCTTCGGCGGCACCTTGCACCAGCGCGTGCACGAGATCCCAGGGCTGCTGGATCACCGCGAGCCGAAGGAGCAGCCGGTCGAGGTGCAGTACGGCCCGCGCCATGCACTGCAGGTGCAGCCCGGCGGGCTGCTCGACGGCATCGGCTTGCCGCGCGAGTTCCAGATCAATTCCATTCATGGCCAGGGCGTTGCACGTCTGGCGCCGGGCCTTCGCGTAGAAGCTCTGGCGCCCGACGGGTTGGTCGAAGCTTTTTCCGTCGAAGGTGCAAAAAGCTTCGCGCTGGGGGTGCAATGGCACCCCGAGTGGCAGGTAGCATCCAATCCGAATTATCTCGCCATCTTCCAGGCCTTTGGTGAGGCTTGCAGGGAGAGGGCGGGGCAACGCTGAACCGACTATACCTAGTCGGATTCTCCAACCCTGAGGTCTCTATGAGTACCAAGCTAGACCAGCTCACGAGCTGGCTGAAAGAACGCAAAATCACCGAAGTCGAATGCCTGGTCAGCGACCTGACCGGCATTGCCCGCGGCAAGATCTCGCCGACCAACAAGTTCCTCGACGAGAAGGGCATGCGCCTCCCCGAGAGCGTGCTGCTGCAGACCGTGACCGGCGACTACGTCGAGGACGACATCTATTACGAGCTGCTCGACGAGGCGGACATCGACATGTTCTGCCGCCCCGACGAGAACGCCGTGTTCCTCGTGCCCTGGGCCATCGAGCCGACCGCGATGGTGATCCACGACACCTTCGACAAGCAGGGCAACCCGATCGAGCTGTCGCCGCGCAACATCCTCAAGAACGTGCTCAAGCTTTACGCCGACAAGGGCTGGCGGCCGATCGTCGCGCCGGAGATGGAGTTCTACCTGACCAAGCGCAACAGCGACCCGGACTTCCCGCTGGTGGCGCCGATGGGCCGCTCCGGGCGCCCGGAAGTGGGCCGGCAGTCGTTCTCCATCGACGCCGCCAACGAATTCGATCCGCTGTTCGAGGACGTCTACGACTGGTGCGAGCTGCAGGACCTGGACCTCGACACGCTGATCCACGAAGACGGCCCGGCGCAGATGGAAATCAACTTCCGTCACGGCGAGGCCCTGCACCTGGCCGACCAGATCACCGTGTTCAAGCGCACCATGCGTGAGGCCGCGCTCAAGCACGACGTGGCGGCGACCTTCATGGCCAAGCCGATCACCGACCAGCCGGGCAGCGCCATGCACATCCACCAGAGCGTGGTGGACATCAAGACCGGCAAGAACATCTTCTCCAACGACGACGGCACCATGAGCGAGCTGTTCATGCACCACATCGGCGGCCTGCAGAAGTACATCCCCGAGGTGCTGCCGCTGTTCGCGCCGAACGTCAACTCGTTCCGCCGCTTCCTGCCCGACACCTCGGCGCCGGTGAACGTCGAATGGGGCGAGGAGAACCGTACCGTGGGCCTGCGCGTACCGGAAGCCGGGCCGCAGAACCGCCGGGTGGAGAACCGCCTGGCCGGCGCCGACGCCAACCCCTACCTGGTGCTGGCCGCCTCCCTGCTGTGCGGCTACATCGGCATGGTCGAGGGCATCAAGCCCAGCGCGCCGGTCAAGGGCCGCGGCTACGAGCGCCGCAACCTGCGTCTGCCGCTGACCATCGAGGCGGCGCTGGAGCGCATGGAGGCGTGCAAGGCCGCCGAGAAGTACCTGGGCGAGAAGTTCATGCGCGGCTATGTCGCGGTGAAACGCGCCGAGCACGAGAACTTCAAGCGCGTGATCAGTTCCTGGGAGCGCGAGTTCCTGCTGCTGTCGGTGTGACCGGGGCGGGCGCGGCTGGCCGCGCCCGTTGCCATCGATTTCATCGGGCCGCCGCCGGCGACCCGCGTAATAAAAGGTGTTGTCATGACCAACCCGAAAACCGCCCAGTGGCAGGCCATGAGCCGCGCCCATCACCTGGCGCCGTTCAGCGACTACAAACAGCTGGCCGAGAAGGGCCCGCGCATCATCACCGAGGCCAAGGGCGTGTACCTGTGGGACAGCGAGGGTCACAAGATCCTCGACGGCATGGCCGGGCTCTGGTGCGTGGCCGTCGGCTACGGTCGCGAGGAACTGGTCGAGGCCGCGGCGACGCAGATGCGCCAGCTGCCGTTCTACAACACCTTCTTCCAGACCGCCCACCCGCCGGTGCTGGAGCTGGCCCAGGCCATCGCCGAACTGGCCCCCGAAGGCATGAACCACGTGTTCTTCACCGGTTCCGGCTCGGAAGGCAACGACACCATGCTGCGCCTGGTGCGCCACTACTGGGCGTGCAAGGGCAAGCCGGCCAAGAAGATCATCATCGCCCGCGAGAACGGCTACCACGGCTCCACCGTGGCCGGCGCCAGCCTTGGCGGGATGAAGGGC
>NZ_AVOF01000247.1:0-4876 GCF_000465935.2 Pseudomonas sp. EGD-AK9 | reverse complement strand
GGGTCAGGCGCTTGTCCTGGCACAGGGTCATGCTCACCGCGCTGGTCAGGTCGCTCAGCGATTCGCGGCAGCGGATGCGCCGCCCGCCCTGGCTCAAGGTGAACAGCCCGGCCTCGGCGTCGTCCACCTGCACCTCGATGCCGCGGCGCAGCGCCTCGTCGACGATGATGCGCGCATAGGGGTTGAGTTCGGCCTGCGGGCCGGGGCCGAGGAACAGCGGCTGGTTGATGCCGTTCTTGCGCTTGAGGCTGAAGGTCTGCAGCTCGCGGAAACCCAGCTTGGCGTATAGCTGCTTGGCCTGGCGGTTGTCGTGCAGGACGGAAAGATCGAGATAACTGAGCCCGCGGCTCATAAAGTGCTCGATCAGGTGGCGCACCAGCACCTCGCCGACGCCGGGGCGGCTGCATTGCGGGTCCACCGCCAGGCACCAGAGGCTGCTGCCGTTCTCCGGGTCGCGGAAGGCGCGCTGGTGGTTGAGGCCCATGACGCTGCCGATCACCGCGCCGCTGTCCTCGTCCTCGGCCAGCCAGTAGGTGGGGCCGCCTTCGTTGTAGGGGGTGAGTTTCCCCGGCTCGATCGGCAGCATGCCGCGCATCTGGTACAGGCAGTTGATCGCCTGCCAGTCCGCCTCGTTCTGCGCGCGGCGGATGCGGTAACCGCGAAAGCCGCGGCGCGCCGGCCGGTAGTCGGTGAACCACAGGCGCAGGGTGTCAGATGGGTCGAGGAACAGCTGCTGCGGCGCCTGCGCCAGCACCTGGTGCGGCGCGGCGACGTACAGGGCGATATCGCGCTCGCCGGGCTGCTCGTCGAGCAGCGCGGCGGCCAGTTCGCCGGCATCCGGGTAGGTATGGCCGATCAGCAGGCGGCCCCAGCCGCAGTGCACGGCCAGCGGCTGGCTGGGTGGGGCGTTGTGATCCTCGGCCAGACGCGCCTGCAGGCGTTCGTAGGAGGGCGTCTGGCCGCGCAGCAGGCGTTGGTTGTAGGCAGTGGTGCGCATTGGAATGGTCCTTTGCTGTCTGCAACGCCCGGATCGGATCCGGGCGTGAATGGAGTCGCGACAACCCCGGATTGCATCCGGGCTACGGCTGTGCCGGAGCGTAGGGTGGATATCGCTTTTCACATCTACCCTGTCGGTGGAAAACGCTTCGCGGTTTTCCACCCTACGCGTTTACAGGCCTTGCTCGCTCAACCACAGGTTGAGCGCCGCCAGCTGCCACAGCTTGGAGCCGCGCAGCGGCGTCAGCTGGCCCTGCGGATCGGTCAGCAGCTGGTCGAGCATGGCCGGGTTGAACAGGCCGCGATCCTGGCTGGGGTCGAGCAGCAGGTCGCGCACCCAGCCCAGGGTGGCGCCTTCCAGGTGCTTGAGTCCGGGCACCGGGAAGTAGCCCTTGGGTCGGTCGATCACCTCGCCGGGGATCACCTGGCGCGCCGCCTCCTTGAGCACGTGCTTGCCGCCGTCCGGTAGCTTGAAGCGCGCCGGAATACGCGCCGACAGTTCCACCAGGCGGTAGTCGAGGAACGGCGTGCGCGCCTCCAGGCCCCAGGCCATGGTCATGTTGTCCACCCGCTTGACCGGGTCGTCGACCAGCATCACCGTGCTGTCCAGGCGCAGCGCCTTGTCCACCGGCGCGACGGCGCCGGGGGCGGCGAAGTGCTGGCGGACGAATTCGCCGGCCATGTCGCCGGTCAGCCACTGCGGCTGCACGCAGGCGGCGTACTCGTCGTAGTCGCGGTCGAAGAAGGCCGCGCGGTAGGCGGCGAAGGCGTCGTCGGCGCCGTCCACCTGCGGGTACCAGTGGTAGCCGGCGAACAGCTCGTCGGCGCCCTGGCCGCTCTGCACCACCTTGCAGTGCTTGGCCACCTCGCGCGACAGCAGGTAGAAGGCGATGCAGTCGTGGCTGACCATCGGCTCGCTCATGGCGCGGAAGGCCGCCGGCAACTGCTCGATGATCTCGTGCTCGTCGATGCGCAGCTGGTGGTGGCGGGTGGCGAAGCGCTCGGCGATCAGGTCCGAGTACTGGAACTCGTCGCCACGCTCGCCGCCGGCATCCTGGAAGCCGATGGAGAAGGTCAGCAGATTCTCTACCCCGGCCTCGCGCAGCAGGCCGACCAGCAGGCTGGAGTCGACGCCGCCGGACAGCAGCACGCCGACATCCACCGCGGCGCGCTGGCGGATCGACACCGCCTCGCGCATGCCGTCGAGCACGCGCTCGCGCCAGTCTTCCAGGGTGAAGGGGATTTCCTCGCGCTGCGGGCCGAACTCCAGCTGCCACCAGCTCTGTTGCTGGCAGTTGCCGTCGGCATCGATGCGCAGCCAGGTGGCCGGCGGCAGTTTCTCCACGCCGGCGAGGATGGTGCGCGGCGCCGGCACCACGGCGTGGAAGTTCAGGTAATGGTTGAGCGCCACGGGATCGAGGGTCCTGGCGATATCGCCGCCCTGCAGCAGGGCGGGCAGCGAGGAGGCGAAGCGCAGGCGCTCGCCGGTGCGCGACAGGTACAGCGGCTTGACGCCGAGGCGGTCGCGAGCGATGAACAGACTCTGCTTGTCGCGCTCCCACACGGCGAAGGCGAACATGCCGTTGAGCTTGGGCAGCAGTTTTTCGCCCCAGGCGTGGTAGCCCTTGAGCAGCACCTCGGTGTCGCCGCCGGAGAAGAAGCGGTAGCCCAGCTCTTGCAGTTCGGCGCGCAGCTCGGGGTAGTTGTAGATGGCGCCGTTGAACACCATGGACAGGCCCAGGTCGCTGTCGATCATCGGCTGGCCGGAGGCTTCGGCCAGGTCCATGATCTTCAGGCGGCGGTGGCCGAGGGCGACGGGGCCCTGGCTGTGGAAACCGTGGGCGTCGGGGCCGCGAGGGGCCAGGTGATGGGTGATGCGCTCGACGGCCGCGAGGTCCGCGGGGCGTCGATCAAAACGTAGTTCTCCAGCTATTCCGCACATATTTTCCTTACCGGTATTGCCGTTGGGGAGGGGCTCGGCGGTGGCCGAGCCTTTTACACCAAAACAAAAAAATGCTTTTATGTCAAAGTTTATGGTGCGATATATAGGTATGTATGAGCGATAAAAAAGTTCCTACTGAAATAGATTTGTCATCCGTGCTGGCCTTCGAAATGCCCCTGTTCCAGGCCTTGCGACGGCTGCAGCAGGCGGGCGAGGTGCACGCCAAGCGCCTGGCCCGTTTCGGCGGGCTGACGCCCATGCAGCTGCTGATCCTGCAGGTGCTGGCCAGCGAGACGCGCCTGACCGCCAGCGCCCTCAGCGGGCGGGTCAGCCTGACCGCGGCGACCCTGTCCGGCATGCTCGACCGCCTGGAGGAACGCGGCCTGCTGCAGCGTCAGCGCGACGACCAGGATCGCCGCCGCCAGTGGCTGCTGATCAGCGATGCCGGCCGCGAGCTGATCCAGCAGGCGCCGTCGCTGTTGCCGCCGGAGTTCAACCGGCGCTTCGCCGCCCTGGCCGACTGGGAGCGCCACAGCCTGACCGCCGCGCTGCTGCGCGCCGCCGAGCTGTGCGGGGAAATGGATTGAGTCGGCGCTGCCTCGGGGCGGCGCTGGAAAACCGCTTTTTCCAGAAAAAATTCAAGCAGGGTGTTGACTTAGCGTCGTCGCCTGCATAAAGTGCGCGCCTCGCTAAGGCACATGGGTGGTTAGCTCAGCCGGGAGAGCATCTGCCTTACAAGCAGAGGGTCGGCGGTTCGATCCCGTCACCACCCACCATAGCGAATTCGGACGCAAGTCCGGCCGACGCGCAGCGGTAGTTCAGTCGGTTAGAATACCGGCCTGTCACGCCGGGGGTCGCGGGTTCGAGTCCCGTCCGCTGCGCCATTTTCTCCGGTTCGAGCATGCTCGGTCCGAGATGGCAAACCTTAAGAGGTGCCATCAGATGCAACACTGCTTATTGAAACAGAGTTCCTTGGACGCAAGTCCAGCCGACACGCAGCGGTAGTTCAGTCGGTTAGAATACCGGCCTGTCACGCCGGGGGTCGCGGGTTCGAGTCCCGTCCGCTGCGCCATATACGGAAACCCGCTGATCGCAAGATCAGCGGGTTTTTTGTTGCCTGCCGTTCATGGCGGCCACCCTGGCACGACGGCAACATGTGCTGGCGGCAAATGTTCCTGCCCGCGGCTTTTCGTCATCTTGTCTTCATCCCGCCGTTCTAGCCTGATGGGCATGTTTCTTGTTTATCGTTGAACGGGTCATGCGGGAGGAGCGAGCGATGGACGATTATCAGGAAGAACTGCTGGAACTGAGCGCCCTGGAGCAGGATGCGGTGGATGGCGTCGAAGACGCCACCGAGCTCTAACGGGCCATGGCGCCCCGCAATGGGGCGCCGGTCAGGCGGCTGCCGCTCGCCCTCGTAGCCCGGCTTTGTATCCGGGCTACCCGCGCTCAGGGTGAAAGAGCGTCCAGCACCTGGTCGATGGCCGTTTCCAGCCCGGCGATGGGCGCGTCCTGGTTGTCTTCGATCAGCACCAGGCGGCTGCCGCCGTCGCTGATCGCCTTGGCCAGCTCCGCCGAGGGCTGGCGCGGGGCGAGCACGGCGGCGACCTCGTTGTCCCGCAGCTCGGCGCTCAGTTGCGCCAGGGTCTCGGCCGTCCATTCGGCGTCTTGCGCCACGCTCAGTTCGATGGGGTCGAGGTTGAGGCCGCCGATCAGGTAATCGAAGTGCTCCGACAGGCTGGCCACGCCGAGGTTGTCCAGCTCGGCCAGGCGGCTTTCGCTGGCGGCGCTGAGCTTGAGCAGGCGCTGCTTGAGCGTCGCCAGGTTGGCCTCGATCTGCGGTTTGGCCTCTGGCGCCAGGCGGCCCAGGTCGGCGGCGATCACATCGGCCATGCGCCCCAGGTTGTTGATGTTGAGCCAGGGCTGGCTGGCCAGGGC
>NZ_AVOF01000246.1:0-4898 GCF_000465935.2 Pseudomonas sp. EGD-AK9 | reverse complement strand
GTGGCGGCGAAGGGCGCCAGCTTGGCGTCGCGCTCGTGCGGTTGGTGGTGGCTGGCGATGGCCGCGATCACCCCGGCCTTCACCGCCTCGCGCAGGCCGTCGCGGTCGGCCCGCGAGCGCAGCGGCGGCTGCACGTGGTAGAGGCTGGAGAAGTCGATCAGCGCCTCGTCGGTGAGGATCAGCTGGTACAGCGCCACGTCCGCGGTCACCGGCAAACCGCGTGCCTGGGCGGCGGCGATCAGCTCGGCGCCGCGGGCGCTGGTGATCTGGCTGAAGTGCGCGCGCACGCCACTCTGTTCCACCAGCAGCAGGTCACGGGCCAGGGCCACGGTCTCGGCGGTTTCCGGAATGCCGGCCAGGCCGAGGAAGCTGGCGGTCGGGCCTTCATGGGCCAGGCCGCCTTCGGCCAGATCGGCGTCCTGCGAGTGGAAGATCACCTGCAGGTCGAAGGTGGCCGCGTATTCCAGCGCGCGGCGCAGGGTGCGGCTGCTGCGGAAGTTGTCCAGGCCGTTGCCGAAGGCGACGCAGCCGGCATCGCGCAGGGCGACCAGCTCGGCCAGCTGCTCGCCGGCCAGACCCTTACTCAGCGCGCCGATGGGAAAGACCTTGGTGTGCCCGGCCTCACGGGCGCGGTCGAGAATCAGCTCGGCCACCGCCGGGGTGTCCAGCACCGGGCGGGTGATCGGCGGGCAGCACAGGCTGGTGACGCCGCCGGCCGCGGCGGCCAGGGTTTCGCTGGCGATGCTGCCCTTGCGGCTGTAGCCCGGTTCGCGCAGGGCCACCGACAGGTCGACCAGGCCGGGGGCGGCGATCAGGCCCTGGGCGGTGAGCGTCTGCTCGGCGACGAAGCCGGCCGGCGCCTGGCCGATGGCGACCAGCTTGCCGCCGTCGAGATAGAGATCGGCGACCCGATCCAGGCCGCTGGCCGGATCGATCACGCGGGCGCCGAGGATTGCGGTACGCATCAGTTGGCCTCCTCGGCATTGAGTTGACGTTGGGCGTTCTGCCCGCTCATGGCCATCGACAGCACCGCCATGCGGATGGCGATGCCGTAGGTGACCTGGTTGAGGATCACCGACTGCGGGCCGTCGGCCACCGCCGACTCGATCTCCACGCCGCGGTTGATCGGCCCCGGGTGCATCACCAGGGCGTCGGGCTTGGCCAGCGCCAGGCGCTGCTCGCTGAGGCCGAACAGGCGGTAGAACTCGCCTTCGCTGGGCAGCAGGCCGCCCTGCATGCGCTCGCGCTGCAGGCGCAGCATGATCACCACGTCGACGTCCTTGAGGCCCTCGTTGGCATCGCTGAACACGCGCACGCCATAGCTTTGCTCGAGGCCGATGGGCAGCAGGGTCTTCGGCGCGATCACGCGGATATCCGGGCAGCCCAAAGTCTTCAAGGCCAGCATGTTGGAGCGCGCCACCCGCGAGTGCAGGATGTCGCCGACTATGGCCACCGAGAGATTCTCGAAGTCGCCCTTGTGCCGGCGGATGGTGAGCATGTCGAGCATGCCCTGGGTCGGGTGGGCGTGGCGGCCGTCGCCACCGTTGATGATCGCCAGGTTCGGGCAGACGTGCTCGGCGATGAAGTGCGCGGCGCCGGAGTCGGCATGGCGTACGACGAAGATGTCGGCGGCCATGGCTTCGAGGTTGCGCAGGGTGTCGAACAGGGTCTCGCCCTTGCTGGTGGAGCTGGTCGACACGTTGAGGCTGATGACGTCGGCTGACAGTCGCTGGGCGGCCAGTTCGAAGGTGGTGCGGGTGCGCGTGGAGTTCTCGAAGAACACGTTGCACACGGTCTTGCCGCGCAGCAGCGGCACCTTCTTCACCGCGCGCGCACCGACCTCGAGGAAGGAGTCGGCGGTGTCGAGGATTTCGGTCAACAGCTCGCGGGGCAGGCCGTCGAGGGAGAGGAAATGGCGCAGCTGGCCTTGGTCGTTCAGCTGCAGCGGGCGCTTGGCGGCGAGTGGCGTCATCGCGGGAGTCTCAGTTGGCGAGCGTCTGGAGTTCGAGGGTCAGCGGCGTGGGGCCGGACAATTTTACCCGCTCGTTGGCTGCCAGCGACAGGCTGGCGCCGACCACGTCGGGGCGGATCGGCAGCTCTCGGGCACCCAGGTCGAGCAGGCTGACCAGGGTCACGCTGGCCGGACGGCCGTAGTCGAACAGCTCGTTCAGCGCGGCGCGGATGGTGCGCCCGCTCATCAGCACGTCGTCGATCAGCACCAGGTGCTGGCCTTCGATCTCGAACGGCAGTTCGGACGGTTGCACCTGCGGATGCAGGCCGTTCTGGGTGAAGTCGTCGCGGTAGAAGGACACGTCGAGCACGCCCAGCGCGTCGTCGCGCCCCAAGGCGGCGAGCAGGGCCTGGGCGACCCAGACGCCGCCGGTGCGGATGCCGATAAAGCGCGGCTCGGCGATCTGGCGCTGGTTCAGGTGCTGGGTCAGGGCGCTGGCCATGGCCGGCAGCAGCTCGTTGGGGTTCGGTAGCATGGCGAAACTCCTTGGTGCGGGCCGAGTCGCTCAGCCCGGACAGTTTTCCTCGAGCCAGCCCTGCAGCAGCAGGGCGGCGGCAATGGCATCCACCGGGCGCTCGCGGTAGCCGCCGCTCTGGCCTTCGCGCAGGCGCTGGCCCTTGGCCTCGAAGGTGGTCAGGCGTTCGTCGTGGGTGTAGGCGGGCAGGTTGAAGCGGCCATTGAGGCGGCGGGCGAATTTCTCCGCGCGGGCGCTCATCTCGCTGGGCGTGCCGTCCATGTTCAGCGGCAGGCCGACCACCACGGCGTCCGGCTGCCACTCCTTGATCAAGGCTTCGACCCGGCTCCAGTCCGGCACGCCGTTCTGCGCTTTGAGCACGCACAGCTCGCGGGCCTGGCCGGTGATCACCTGGCCGACGGCGACGCCGATCTGCTTGGTGCCGTAGTCGAAGCCCAGCAGCAGGCGCAGCGGCTTGCCCTCGGCCATCAGGCGTGCCCGGCTTGCGAGGTGAGCAGGCTGAGGTTGACCCCCAGGCGTGCGGCGGCGGCATTGAGGCGCTGGTCGAAGGGCAGGTCGAAGAGAATGCTGCTGTCGGCCGGGCAGGTCAGCCAGGCGTTGTCGGCCAGCTCCGCTTCCAGTTGCCCGGCCTCCCAGCCGGCGTAGCCGAGGGTGATCAGGTACTTGTCCGGGCCCGTGCCGTCGGCGATGGCGAACAGCACGTCCTGCGAGGTGGACAGGCCCAGCTCGCCCAGCTCCAGGGTAGCCTGGAACTGCGGGCCGGCCGGGTGCAGGACGAAGCCGCGGTCGGTCTGCACCGGGCCGCCGGCGAAGATCGGCAGGCTGTGGCACAGCGCCGCCGGCTCCTCCTCGGGGCGCAGCTGTTCCAGCACGTCGGCCAGGTTGAGGCCGTTGGGCTTGTTGATCACCAGGCCCATGGCGCCCTGTTCGTTGTGTTCGACCAGGTAGGTGACGGTGTGCGCGAAATGCGGATCGGCCATGTGCGGCATGGCGATCAGGAAGTGGTGCTTGAGTGAGGTGGGGGCTGAAATCTTCATGGCGCTAGTTTCGGCCTTAAGCGGGCAGGCTTCAAGCTGTAGGGCGGACCGGATCGCCGGCCGCTCGTAGTGAGGCTAGCTGTCCGCCATCGGCGTTGACTACAAGATTGCCCGGCCTACTGCTCCGCGAGTGCGCCCTACCTGCGACTGCGCTTACCGCGTGTACGCCGATCTGTCAGTTGCTCGACAGCCGGTCGCCGCGCTCGAAGCGCCAGGTGCGGATGATTTCCAGGCGGTCGATATCGGCCAGGTCGCCGGTGAAGGGGGCGTAGGGCGCGGCCAGGCGCACGATGCGCTGCGCCGCCTGGTCGAGCACGGCCTGGCCGGAGGATTCCAGCACCTGCACCTCGTACAGCGAGCCGTCGCGGTTGATCGAGACCAGCAGGCGCAGGCTGCCGTAGATGCGCTGGCGGCGGGCATCGTCGGGGTAGTTGAGGTTGCCGATGCGCTCGACCTTCTTGCGCCACTCGTCCTTGTACCAGGCGCCCTTGTCGCGCATGGTCGAGGCGGCGTTGAGGCGGTGGATCTTCGGCCGTTTGGCATAGGCCTGGACTTCCTGGGCCAGCTCGGCCTCCAGGCTGGCGATTTCCGCCGACAGCTGGGCGGCATCGAATACCGGCGCCGGGCGGGTCTGCGGCACCGGCTTGGCCTCTTCGCGTTTGACCGGGGTCTTCTGCTGCTGCGGGGCGCGGGTGGCGACCGCGGCCTTGGGCGCTTCCTGGCGGGTAGCCGGCTGCTGCGGGGTGGCCGGCGGGGTGACCTTGCGCACCTCGCTGTCCTGGAACGGCGCCTGTTCGGTGGTCTTCGGCGCGGCGGCGTGTTCCAGGGTGCCGCTGCCCTGCTGGTTGTCCTGGGCGAGGAAGTCGGCCTGCTTGGGCTTCTCCTCGCTCTTGAAGGTGGACAGGGTGATTTCCAGGGTCTTGCTGATCTGGCTCGGCGGCTCCAGGCTGAAGCCGACGCCGAGGATCAGCGCCACGTGCAGGGCCGCGGCGAGGAACAGGGTGAACCCCAGGCGATCCGCCGGACGGACGGCGGCGGTGGAAACGGCGGGTGGGGTGGCTGCTGCGTTCATCGCATATCGGGTCTGCTGGCGGATGTCGCGCAGTCTGCGGCGCGACGCTTCAGGCTGCAAGCCTGAAGCGCCAGGCTGCCACCTGCGTCAAGCTTTTGCCGCGCGCTTGGCCGCGATGCAGTCCATCAGGCGCTCGCCGATGCGGGTGTCGAAGGCGGCGTCGATCTCGCGGATGCAGGTGGGGCTGGTGACGTTGATCTCGGTGAGGTGCTCGCCGATCACGTCCAGGCCGACGAACAGCAGCCCCTTCTCGCGCAGGGTCGGGCCGACCGCGGCGGCGATCTCGTGGTCGCGCGCGGTCAG
>NZ_AVOF01000245.1:0-4900 GCF_000465935.2 Pseudomonas sp. EGD-AK9 | reverse complement strand
CTCTGCCTGCGGCGGCAGACAGATCTCGAAGCTGCTGCCCTGACCCGGGCGGCTGTGCACGCGGATATGCCCGCCGTACTCGTGAACGATGCCGTGGGCCATCGACAGGCCCATGCCGCTGCCCTGCCCCGGCGCCTTGGTGCTGAAGAACGGCTCGAACATGTGCAGCTGCACCGCCTCGGCGATACCCGGCCCGGAGTCGCTGACCCGCAGCACCAGGTAGTCGCCGGCAAACGCCTGCTGACAGGAGGCACAGATGCCATGCGGCTGCAGGCCGCGCTGCAGTTCGATGCGCAGGCGGCCACTGCCGGCCATGGCGTCGCGGGCGTTGATGCACAGGTTCATCAGCACCTGCTCCAGCTGCAGCGGATCGACCCGCGCCAGCGGCAGCGCCTGGGCCAGTTGCAGGTCGATCTCGATGCTGCTCGGCAGAGTCGACTGCAACAGCTGGCGGAACTCGCCGATCAACTGGTCGAGCGCCACCGCCTGCGCCTGGCCGCGCCCGCCGCGGCTGAAGGTGAGCATCTGCTGGATCAGGTCGCGGGCCTTCTCCGCCGAGTGCTGCACCCGCGTCAGGTAGTGGCTCAGGCGTTCGTCGCCCTGACGCTCGGCCAGCTCCTCGGCCATCACCGTGTAGCCGAGCATGCTGGTCAGCAGGTTGTTGAAGTCGTGGGCGATGCCGCCGGTCAAATGGCCGATGGCCTCCATGCGCTGGGCCTGGCGCAGCTGCTGCTCCAGATCGGCGCGCTGCTGCTCGGCCTGGCGGCGCTCGGTGATGTCGCGCAGAAAGCCGATGAACTGGCTGCCCTGGGCGCCCTGCACCACCGTGATGGCCAGTTCGGCGGGAAACTCCTGACCGTCGGCGCGCATCGCCTGGACCTCGACCCGACGCCCCAGGAAGGCGCCCTCGCCGGTCGCCAGATAGCGGCGGAAGCCCTGGTTGTGGGCAGCGCGATGCGGCAGCGGGATGATCAGCTCGGCCAGCTCGCGGCCCAGCGCCTGCTCGCGGCGATAGCCGAAACACTGCTCGGCGGCCGGGTTGAAGGTGGTCACGCGGCCCTCGGCGTCCATGCCGATGATGCAGTCCAGGGCGCTGGCGACTATGGTGCGGTACTGCTGCTCGCTGGCGCGCAGCGCGCATTCGGCCTCCTTGCGCTGGCTGATCTCGCGGGTGAAGGCGAGGATGCGCTCGACACCGCCGATATTGGCCCGCTTCAGGCACACCTCGTCCCAGTGCAGGCTGCCGTCGCGGTTGCGCCGGTGCCACTCGAAGCGCTGCGGGCCCTCATCGCGGGCCCGCGCCAGCCAGCCCAGGGCCTCGACCCCGGTGTAGGGCGGATAGCCGGCGCAGAAGGCGTCGAGCGGCAGGCTGAGCATCTGCGCGTGGCTGTAGCCATACAGGGCACAGGCGCGCGGGTTGATGTCGAGCAGCGCGCCGCTGTCCAGTTCGTGGACGAAGATGGCGTCCTCCGAGGCCTCGAAGATCGCCCGGTAGCTGGCCTCGGCGTCCAGCCGCTGCAGCTCGGCGGCGGCGCGCACCGAGAAGATCCGCAGCACCGACTCGACCCGGCTGCGCTCGGGCAGCGCGTGGCGATGGCCGACGGCGATCAGCCCCAGCGGCCGGCCGTCGCTGGCGAACAGCGGGTAGCCGGCGTAGCTGTCGAGGCCCAGGTGGCTCAGGCTGTCGTCGCCCGGGTAGCAGTGCGCCAGGTTGCACTCGACCAGGTGGAAGGCCTGACCGAACACCTCCTCGCAGGGCGTGCCGGCGATGCTGTAGGTCAGGTTGGGCAGCAGCTGGCCATCGAAGTACAGCGCCAGGGTGCTCAGGCGCCGGGCATCGGGGTCGCAGACGCGGCTGACGAAGGCGAAATCGGCCTGCAGCGAGCGCGCCAGGTAGCGGGCGATGGCCTCGAACACCGCCTCGCCGGTGGCCGCCGAGACGCCGAGGGCGACGTGGCGCAGGGCCTCCTCGACCCGCTTGCGCTCGCTGATGTCGGTGGAGATGCCGCATACCGCGATGACCCGGTGGCGCTCGTCGAACAGCGGGAACTTGCTCGACAGGTAGACCCAGCTGCGCTCGCGCAGCAGCAGCTGCTCCTCGAATTCGATGGAGTGGCCGAGACTGGCCACGCTGAGGTCGTTGCTGCGCAGGGCGTCGGCCACCTGCACCGGGAACAGCTCGTGGTCGCTGCGCCCGAGCACCTGCGCGGCGCTGAGCTGGAAGAAGCGCTCGAAGGCCGGATTGACCAGGCGGTAGCGGCCGTCGAGGTCCTTGATGTAGATGACCGCACTGCTGTTGTCGACGATCTGCCGCAGCGGGTGGTCGAGATCGCTGGTCACCAGGGCCGGGAGCGGGTGCATGGCGGACCTCCGCACAGGGGCTATGGCGCCAGTATAGGAAGGCGCGCGACGTCCCTGGCCGCCGGCAGGCACAGTGAAACAATTGAAACATTGCGCAGCGGCCTCAGCCGCGAACAGCCGCTAGGGCAGCGTCGGTTCAGCGGGTCACCAGCATATAGCCGACACCGCGCAGGGTGCGGATGATCTGCGGCTTCTCCGGGTCGTCCTCGAGCTTGCGCCGCAGGCGGGCGATGCGGATGTCGATGGAGCGGTCGAAGGGGTTCCAGTCGCGGTTCTGCGTCAGGTTGAGCAACTGGTCGCGCGACAGCGGCCGGTTGGGGCGCTGGGCGAAGGCCTGCAGCAGGTCGAACTCCATGGCGGTCAGCTCGATCTCGCCACCCTGCTCGTCGAGCAGCTGGCGGCGCTGCAGGTCGAGGCGGAAGCGGCCGAGGCACACGCCGCCGTCCGAGGTTGGCGCCTCCTCGCCGGCGTGTCGGTAGCGGCGCAGCACGCTCTTGACCCGCGCCAGCAGCTCGCGCGGGTCGAAGGGCTTGGCCAGGTAGTCGTCGGCGCCCACTTCCAGGCCGATGATGCGGTCGACCGGGCTGCCGGCGCCGGAAATCATGATCACCGGCAGGTCGTGGCGTTCGCGCAGAAAGCGCGCCAGGCTCAGGCCGTCCTCGCCGGGCAGGCCGACGTCGAGCAGGACCAGGTCCGGCAGGCCGTCCTGCAGCGCCTGGCGCAGCGCAGCGCTGTCGGCGCAGCCGTGCACCGCATAGCCGTGACCGCCGAGGTAGTCCTGCAGCAGCTGCCGCACCTCGCCGTCGTCGTCCACCACCAGTACCCGCTGCCCGTCCGCCATCGCCCTGCCCTGCGCCGCTCCTCTCACAGCATAGGCCGGGCGGCGGATCAACGTACCTGAAAGCGCTGTTCGGCCAGCTTGCGGTCGCCCTGGAACACCATGAAGTGCCATTCGCCGGGCACCACCTCGTGATGTTCGCTGAACTCGAAGGCCATCACGTCCTGCGGCGCACCGGCCACCAGTTGCTGCCGCACCTCGAACTTGTCGTGGCGCTGGCCGTCTGGGGTGACCACGCCGGGGGTGAAATACAGCAGGGTCAGCGGCTCGTCGCCCTCGCGCTTGCCCGCCAGGCGGTAGCGCAGGCCGAACTTGGTGCCGAGCTTGGCGGGCACCTGCTCGGTGCGCTGGATGTCCTGGTTGCTGCGGGTCAGCACCCGCTCGCCGGCCTCGAAGTCCTGATACTGGCTGGTGAAGATGCCGTATTCCACCGGCCCCTCCACCCGCACCTCGGCCTGAACGGCGGCGGCGCAAGCGAACAGACCGGCCAAGGCGGCCACTTGAATTGGGTGCATGTCGCGCTCCTTGTTGAGATCGGCGCGAGCTTATGACGCCCAGATGACAGCCTGATGACGGGCGCGCTAGCGGTTCAGTTCGGCCTGCACCTTGCGCGGCAGCACGGCGAGGAAGTTGTCGCGCGCCACCTGCTGCGCCACGTCCGGCGGCAAGGCATCGAGGAAGGGGACGAACCCCCTCATGTACTCGCCCAGGCTGCCGAAGCGGCCGACCACGTCGGAGCCGAGCATGAAACGCTGCGGATAGCTGCTGACCAGGTGCACCCAGGCCGCATCCGCCTTGCCGTTCTCGTCCAGCAAGTAGGGGCGCAGCATGGTCCAGGACAGGTCGATATACAGATTGGGGTACTCGCCGAGCATGCGCTCGAGGGTAGGCAGGAGAAAATCCAGCTTGTCCTGATGCCGGTGAATTTCCATGCTGGTGCCGGCATGCGCCCAGATGAAGCGCACGTGCGGGTGGTTGCGCAGCGGGTCTTCGATCTCCTGCAGGTAGAGCGGGTTGCGCTCGCGCTTGGAGGTGATGTTGGAGTGCAGCATCACCGGCAGGTCGTACTCGGCGGCCAGGTGGAAGACCCGCGTCAGCGCCTCGTTGTTGGCCCGCGGGGCGCTGCCGTGGATCAGCGCGGTGAGGTCGTCGTGGCGGGTGAAGATCTCGCCGATGCCCTGCCACAGCCCGGGGTCCAGCTCGAGCATGCGGCGGATATGGGCGTCGGCGTTCTTGTCGTTGGGATTGAAGCCGGACAGGAAAGGGTGGAAGCGCTGGCGCTGCTCGGCCGGCAGGCGCTTGTAGGCGGCGGCGACGAACACGTCGGTGGCGCTGTACCAGTAGGCATTGGCGTCGTCGCCGGCGTAGTAGCGCGGCCGCTTGGGCTCGTCCTCGTCCCATTTCTTCGCCACCGGGATGCCGGACAGCATCACATGGTCGATGCCGCTGGCGGCCATCTGTTCCAGCAGCTCGTCCATCCCGGCGCTTTCCTGGAAGAAATCCACGTAATGCAGATGGGCATCGCTGTAGCGATAGTCGCGCGCCAGGGCATTGCAGGCGAGCAGGCCGGCGAGCGCCAGCGCGATAACACGGAAAATGGGCAAGACGCGTCCTCCTGACAGGTTCGAGCAGCATAGACCCCGGGCCGGCCCGGCGAGTTCGCCGCACCGCGCTGGTGCAGCAGCGGCCGGCAGCGCGCCA
>NZ_AVOF01000244.1:0-4907 GCF_000465935.2 Pseudomonas sp. EGD-AK9 | reverse complement strand
GCCGCAGGCCTGGGCGCCGGCGGCCGGGCCGAACAGGCGCATGCCGCGCTGCTGCAGCAGGTCGAGGTTGGCCTGGGTGGCGGCGTCGCGCCACATCGCCTGGTTCATCGCCGGGGCCAGGGCAATCGGCGCATCGGTGGCCAGCACCAGGGTGGTCAGCAGGTCGTTGGCGATGCCCTGGGCCAGGCGCGCGATCAGGTCGGCGGTGGCCGGGGCGATGAGGATCAGGTCGGCCCAGCGCGCCAGCTCGATATGGCCCATGGCGGCTTCGGCGGCCGGGTCGAGCAGGTCGAGGTGCACCGGATGGCCGGAGAGGGCCTGCAGGGTCAGCGGGGTGATGAACTCGCGCCCGCCCTGGGTCATCACCACGCGCACTTCGGCGCCCTGATCCTTGAGTCGGCGCACCAGTTCGGCGCTCTTGTAGGCGGCGATGCCGCCACCGACGCCGACGATGATGCGTTTGCGATACAGCCGCTGCATAGGCCTGCCTTTTATATACAGGTGGATGTGCGCCACGGTGCCAACGCCTCCCCAGGCCGGCCCCGCGTAAAAAGATGGGCTACGATAGCACAGCGCCCGCAGCGGAGCAGCGGGCGCCTGGCTCGGACAAGGAGGTGAGATGAGCATTCGCGATTGGCCCGCGGCGGAGCGCCCGCGGGAAAAACTCCTGGCCCAGGGCGCCGCCTCGCTGACCGATGCGGAGCTGCTGGCGATCTTCCTGCGCACCGGGGTGGCGGGTAGGAGCGCGGTGGACCTGGCGCGCCATCTGCTCGCCGAGTTCGGCAGTCTGCGTGCCCTGCTGCAGGCCGATCTGGCCGATTTCAGCCAGCACCTGGGCCTGGGCCCGGCCAAGTACGCGCAGTTGCAGGCGGTGCTGGAAATGGCCCGCCGCCACCTGGCCGAACGGCTGCGCCGCGACTCCGCGCTGGAAAGCCCGCAGGCGGTGCGCGACTACCTCAAGGCGCTGCTGCGCCATGAGCCGCATGAGGTGTTCGGTTGCCTGTTCCTCGACGCCAAGCACCGCGTGCTGGCCTTCGAGGCGCTGTTTCACGGCAGCATCGACAGCGCCAGCGTCTACCCGCGGCAGGTGGTCAAGCGCGCCCTGGCGCACAACGCCGCCGCACTGATCCTGACCCACAACCATCCATCCGGCGTCGCCGAGCCGAGCCAGGCCGACCGCGTGCTGACCCAGCGCCTCAAGGACGCGCTGGCGCTGGTGGACGTGCGGGTGCTCGACCATTTCATCGTCGGCGACGGCGAGCCCTTGTCGATGGCCGAGCAGGGCTGGATGTAGCGGGGCGGTGGAGGCAACCGTGCAGGGCGCACCGGTACGCCCGGCACACGAGTGCGCCCGTCTCAAGGTACCAGGCTTACTGCGGCGAAATTCTGCCGGCCGAAGGGGCTGACTTTATAGCCCTCGACCTTGGCGCTGAGCAGGGCGAAGGCGGTGGGGTGGGCCAGCGGCAGCCACAGCGCCTGCTCCTGGATGATCTGCTGCGCCTGCCGATACAGGCGGCTGCGTTCGGCCTGGTCGCTGCTGGCCTTGCCGGCGGCGATCAGCTGGTCCAACGCTTCGTCGCAGTAGCGGGCGAAGTTCAGCCCGGACTGCACCGAGGCGCAGGCGAATTGCGGGGTGAGGAAATTGTCCGGGTCGCCGTTGTCGCCGGCCCAGCCCATGAACAGCAGGTCGTGCTCGCCGGCCTTGGCGCGGCGAATCAGCTCGCCCCATTCGATCACGCGGATTTCGGCAGCGATGCCGACCTTGGCCAGGTCGGCCTGCAGCAGCTGGGCGCCGAGGCTGGGGTTGGGGTTGAGCAGGCTGCCGCTCGGCCGGGTCCAGATGGCGGTCTTGAAACCCTCGTCCAGGCCGGCCTCGGCCAGCAGGGCGCGGGCCCGTTCCGGGTCATGGGGGTAACCGGGCAACTCGTCGGCATAGCTCCAGGTATTGGGCGGGTAGGGCCCGCTGGCCGGCTCGGCGCTGCCCTCGAACACCGCCTTGACGTAGCTGGCCTTGTCGAAGGCCAGGTTGATCGCCTGGCGCACCTGCGGCTTGTCCAGCGGCGGGTGCTGGCTGTTGATGCCGACGAAGGCGGTCATAAAGGCCGCAGTCTGCGCGCTTTTGAGCTTGGCGTCGGCGGCGATGGCCTGCACGTCCTGCGGCTTGGGCGACAGGGCGATCTGGCATTCGCCGCGGCGCAGTTTCTGCAGGCGCACGTTGCTGTCCGGGGTGATGGCAAACAACAGGCGGTCGACGGCCGGCTTGCCGGCGAAGTACTCGGGGTTGGCGCGGTAGCGCACCACGGCATCCTTCTGGAAGCGCTCGAAGACGAAGGGGCCGCTGCCCACCGGCGCGCTGTTGAGTTTTTCCGGGGTGCCGGCTGCGAGCAGCTGGGCGGCGTACTCGGCCGAGTAGATCGAGGCGAAGCCCATGCTCAGGGTGGCGAGGAAGGTGGCGTCGCGGCGGTTCAGGCGGATGCGCACGCTGTGCGCACCCGGCGCCTCGACGCCGGCGATCAGGCTGGGCCACTGCATCGACTGGGCGTGCGGGTAGCCGCTGGCGGCGCTCTGGTGCCAGGGATGGGCGGGGTCGAGCATGCGCTGGAAGCTAAATAGCACGTCGTCGGCATTCAGCGGCCGGCTCGGGGTGAACTCGGCGGTCTGGTGGAAGCGCACGTCGTCGCGCAACTGGAAGTCGTAGACCAGGCCGTCGTCCGAGATCGACCAGCTGCGCGCCAGGCTCGGCAGCAGCTGCCCCTGTTCGGCGTCGAATTCCACCAGGCGGTTCATCAGCACGTCGGCTGAGGCGTTGGTGGTGGTCAGCGAGTTGTACTGCACCACGTCGAAACCTTCCGGGCTGGCCTCGGTGCACACGCTGAGGGTGGCGGCCTGGGCCAGTAGCGGGGCGCAGAGCAGGGCGGCGAGAGCCAGGCGCATGGCGAACTCCTTCTTCACGGGACGCCGGGTTGGCCGGCAACGACCTAACCCTAGTCGATTTGCCGGGAGCTGAATACCGCTTCGGGCGACGAATGGTCGAGCCTGGGTGAACCCCGGCAGGCTCCGGGGCGGCTGGGTGGCGGGGTGCGGGCGACTGTTTTTATCCTGCGCTTTCCCTTGTTGCGCCAGGGGCTTTCTGGTATAAAGCAGCGCTCTTTTCTAGGGGCCCGGTTCTTGCGCTTTGCAGTGCGCCCGGTAAGACCCTCGAGAAACGCGGCGCGGAGCGCCAATGACATTGAGTTTAAGCGGCCAACCCATGCCGGGTTGGGCATGTGGTTTTAGAGGGCTGAGGCATGTCGAGAGTCTGTCAAGTTACCGGTAAGGGTCCGGTAACCGGGAACAACATTTCCCACGCAAACAACAAAACCCGTCGTCGTTTCCTGCCGAACCTGCAGCACCATCGCTTCTGGGTCGAGTCCGAGAATCGCTTCGTGCGTCTGCGCGTATCTGCCAAGGGCATGCGTGTCATCGACAAGCGTGGCATCGACGTAGTGCTGGCCGAGCTGCGCGCTCGCGGCGAAAAGGTTTAAGGAGAGAGTCATGCGTGAATTGATCCGTTTGGTGTCCAGCGCCGGTACCGGCCACTTCTACACCACCGACAAGAACAAGCGCACCACCCCCGACAAGATCGAAATCAAGAAATTCGATCCGGTCGTGCGTAAGCACGTGATGTACAAGGAAGCCAAGATCAAGTAATTGATCGGCGACCTGTCGAAGAAGCCCGCCGCATGGCGGGCTTTTTTGTGCCTGCGATTTTTCCGCCGCCTAGCGTGCGGTCGCCCCAGGCGCTGTTTGCGCCTCTTTTCGTGTGCCTTGCCGATACCGCTTAGACGGCTTCGTCGGCAGCGCCCGCCGCGCGAGCTCTATCAGGCGTCCTGAGTGCCGCGCAGGCGGACATCGTCGGCCAGCTGGCGCAGCGGCCGCGGGCGATCGACGAAGTAGCCCTGGGCGTAGTCGATGCCGAGCCGGCGCAGGCAGTCGAGGCTGGCCTGGGTCTCGACGAACTCGGCGACGGTGAGCAGGCCAAGCTGGGCGGCGATCTGCCGCATCGAGCCGACCATGGCCTGGTTGATCGGGTCGGATTCGATGCCGCGGATAAAGCTGCCGTCGATCTTGAGGATGTCCAGCGGCAGGTGGCGCAGGTAGGCGTAGGAGGCGAAGCCGCTGCCGAAGTCGTCCAGCGCCACCTTCAGGCCCTGGCCGCGCAGCTGTTCGATCCAATGTGCGGAGACGCCCAGCTCGCCGAGGGCGACCATTTCGGTGACCTCGATGCACAGCTTGCCGGGTGGCAGGCGGTGGCGCGTCAGTTCATCCTGCAGCAGGCGGTGGAAGTCGCGGTCGAGCAGCGAGCTGGCGCTGAGGTTGACGTTGACCTGGGCCAGCTGCGCCAAATGGCGCGGGTTGGCGGCGAGCCAGGCGCACAGGTGCTGGATCACCCAGCGGTCGATGGCGCCGAGGAAACCGTAGCGCGCCGCGGCGTCGAGGAACTGCGCCGGGCTGATCCAGTCGCCGCTGTGCGGGTCGCGGTAGCGCAGCAGCACCTCGTAGTGCAGGCCGGCGGCGGCGTTCTGCAGCGCCTGCACCGGCTGGAAGAACAGCTCGAAGTGACCGCGCTCGGTGGCCTCGCGCAGGCGGGTGATCCATTGCAGCTGGCGCTGGTGTTCGAGCAGCGCGCCGTCGGCCGGGTTGAACTGCTGCACGCGGTTGCGCCCCTGGTGCTTGGCCAACTGGCTGGCGCTGTTGGCCCAGTTCAGCGCGGTTTCCCAGTCGCGCACGCCGGAGCCGAGGGCGAGCAGGCCGATGCTGGCGTGCAGGCGGAAGGGGCGGCCCTGCCAGGTGAAGACGAACTGCTCGACCGCCCGGCGCAGCGCCTCGGCCTGGCTCAGCGCGGCGGCGTCGTCGACCTCGCGCAG
>NZ_AVOF01000243.1:0-4936 GCF_000465935.2 Pseudomonas sp. EGD-AK9 | reverse complement strand
GACGGCCCTGCAACGCCGGCAGGTGACGCCGCCGGCGCGCCTGGCGCGTATGCGCGGCCGTGCACACGCCAGTACCGAATACCGCCAGGCGCCACGCTGGCTGACTGCCGTGGCGGCGCTGCGAGCCGCCCAGTTGCTTGACTGAGGAGCGCCCATGACTGTCTACGCGATTATCGGCGGCACCGGCCTGACCCAGCTCGAAGGCCTGACCATCCGCGAAGCATTGCCGCTGGATACGCCCTACGGCGCGCCGTCGGCCGATGTGCTGCGCGGCGACTACGCCGGGCGCGAGGTGCTGTTTCTCGCCCGCCATGGCCAGCCGCACCGTATTCCGCCGCATCAGGTCAACTACCGCGCCAACCTCTGGGCGCTGAAGCAGGCCGGGGCCAAGGCGATCCTCGCGGTCAACGCGGTCGGCGGCATCCATGCGGCCATGGCCACCGGGCATTTCTGCGTGCCACACCAGCTCATCGATTACACCGCGGGGCGCGCCCATACCTTCTACGAGGGCGAGTTGGAGCACGTCACCCACGTCGATTTCAGCCAGCCTTACGATGCTCAGCTGCGTGAGCGACTGGTGGCGGCGCTGCGCGCCGAGCACGCCGCGTTCAGCGATCACGGCGTCTACGGCTGCACCCAGGGCCCGCGCCTGGAGACGGCTGCGGAAATCGCCCGCATGGAGCGCGACGGCTGCGACCTGGTGGGCATGACCGGCATGCCTGAGGCGGTGTTGGCGCGCGAACTGGCGCTGCCTTACGCCTGCCTGGCGTTGGTGGTCAACCCGGCGGCGGGCAAGTCCAGCGCGCTGATCACCATGGCCGAGATCGAGCGGGTGCTGGAGCAGGGCATGGGCACGGTCAAGTCGGTGCTGGCGCGGGTGCTGGCGGGCTGAGCCTGGCTCCCCGGATAACGAAAAGGGCCGCTTAGCGGCCCTTTTTGCATCGTTCGGCACATCCCTGCGTTTCACCCCTCTGGGGCTTGCGCGCCAAACCGCTCCCGGCGCTCTCCTGTCTGGCCTCCGCTCAGAGCGGGCTGATGCGGATCAGCGCGCCCAGGCTGCCGTGATCCAGGTAGGTCAGGCTGTTGTCCTTCAGGCGCTGGGCGATCTTCAGGTGCTCGCTGGCATCGAGCAGGCCGTCGGCGCTGAACTGGTTGATCCACAGTTCCAGTTCCAGGTCGGCGAAGCGTTCCTGGGTGAAGCTCAGCGTGCCCTCGACCGGATGGTGGCCGAACTGCGCCTCGCCGCTGCTCACCGCGACGCGGCTCGGGCTGCTGCCGATGCTCTGGCTCCAGGCCTTGTGCAGCAGCAACTGGTAGCCGTTGCCGGGGTTGAGCTTGGCCGCCTCGTTGTCCAGCGCCGTGGGACGTTCGTTGCCGGCGATCGGCAGCGCGCTGCCGGCCCAGTCGTCGGGAGCGATCTTGGGCGCGACGACGGGGTCGCCGGCCTGGCGGAACACCAGCAGTTCGACCTGGTAGAGGCGTTCGGCGAAGGCGCTTGGGGCCAGCAGGCAGAGCAGCAGGGGGATCAGGTGCAAGAGACGCATGGGCGGTTTGTCCTTCAGGTGGATGAAGCTTGTGGGGCAAGGCGTTCGAGCAGGGCCTCCAGGGTGTTGAAGCGCTCTTCGGCGCGCTCCATCGGCACTTGGATCTTGAACACCGTGGCGCCTTCGAATTTGTAGCGCTTGGGCTGCGCCTGGATCAGCTTGATCAGGGTCAGCGGGTCGACGCAGGTCTCGGCGGCGAACTCGATGCGCCCGCCCTGCGGCCCGGCGTCGATCTTGACGATGCCCAGCTTGTCGGCCTGCAGCTTGAGCAGGGTCAGGCGCATCAGGTGCTTGGTCGGCTCCGGCAGCAGGCCGAAGCGGTCGATCATCTCCACCTGCAGCTCCTTCAGGCCGTCTTCGTCGGTGGCGTTGGCGATGCGCTTGTAGAGGATCAGGCGGCTGTGCACGTCGGGCAGGTAGTCCTCGGGGATCAGCGCCGGTACGCGCAGGTTGATCTCCGGGCCGCCGCCCAGCGGCTGGTCGAGGTTGGGCTGCTCGCCTTTCTGGATGGCCTTGACCGCGCGTTCGAGCATTTCCATGTAGAGGGTGAAGCCGACCGCCTGGATCTGCCCGCTCTGGCCGTCGCCGAGCAGCTCGCCGGCGCCGCGGATCTCCAGGTCGTGGGTGGCCAGGACGAAGCCGGCACCGAGGTCCTGGGCATTGCTGATGGCCTCCAGGCGCTTCTGCGCGTCGTCGGTCATCTGCTTGCGTGGCGGCGTCAGCAGGTAGGCATAGGCCTGGTGGTGGCTACGACCGACACGGCCACGCAACTGGTGCAGCTGGGCCAGGCCGAACTTGTCGGCGCGGTCGATGATGATGGTGTTGGCGCTGGGCACGTCGATGCCGGTCTCGATGATGGTCGAGGCCACCAGCACGTTGAAGCGCTTGTGGTAGAAGTCGCTCATCACCTGTTCCAGCTCGCGCTCGCGCATCTGCCCGTGGCCGATGCCGATGCGCGCTTCCGGTACCAGCTTGGCGAGGTCGGCGGCGCACTTGTCGATGGTCTTCACGTCGTTGTGCAGGTAGTACACCTGGCCGCCGCGCAGCAGTTCGCGCAGCAGCGCTTCCTTGATGGTCGGCTGGTTGCTTTCCATGACGAAGGTGCGCACCGACAGGCG
Source organism: Pseudomonas sp. EGD-AK9 (assembly GCF_000465935.2). NCBI lineage: Bacteria > Pseudomonadati > Pseudomonadota > Gammaproteobacteria > Pseudomonadales > Pseudomonadaceae > Pseudomonas > Pseudomonas sp. EGD-AK9. Next base: position 2,274 of record NZ_AVOF01000243.1, on the reverse strand, counting down.
GCGCGCCGGCGGGGTGGCGATGATCGACAGGTCGCGCATGCCGGCTACGGCCATGTTCAGGGTGCGCGGAATTGGCGTGGCGGTGAGGGTGAGGATATCCACCTCGCTGCGCAGGGCCTTGAGCTGTTCCTTCTGGCGCACGCCGAAGCGGTGTTCCTCGTCGATGATCACCAGGCCCAGGTTGTGGAACTTGACGTCGTCCTGCAGCAGCTTGTGGGTACCGATAACGATATCCACCTTGCCTTCGGCCAGCTGTTGCACCGCGCCTTCGACTTCCTTGGCGCTCTTGAAGCGGCTCATCACCTCGACCTTCACCGGCCAGTCGGCGAAACGGTCGCGGAAGCTGTTGTAGTGCTGCTGGGCGAGCAATGTGGTGGGCACCAGCACGGCCACCTGCTTGCCGCTGTGCACGGCGATAAAGGCCGCGCGCATGGCCACTTCGGTCTTGCCGAAGCCGACGTCGCCGCAGATCAGGCGATCCATCGGCTTGCCGGCGAGCATGTCGCCGCGCACCGCGTCGATGGCGGCCTGCTGGTCCGGGGTTTCCTCGAAGGGGAAGCCGGCGCTGAAGCTGGCGTAGTCCAGCGCCGGGTCCTGGAAGGCGAAACCTTCGCGGGCGGCGCGGCGGGCGTAGATATCCAGCAGTTCGGCGGCGACGTCGCGCACCTGTTCGGCGGCCTTGCGCTTGGCCTTCTGCCAGGTTTCCGAACCGAGGCGGTGCAGCGGCGCCAGGGCGTCGTCGCTGCCGGTATAGCGGGCGATCAGGTGCAGGCTGGCCACCGGCACGTAGAGCTTGGCTTCCTCGGCGTACATCAGGGCGAGGAACTCGGCGGCCTGGCCGTCGAACTCCATGGTCACCAGGCCCAGGTAGCGGCCGACGCCGTGGTCGATATGCACCACCGGCGCGCCTTCGCGCAGCTCGGTGAGGTTCTTGATCACGTTGTCGCCGCCATCGCGACCCTTCTCGCGGCGGCGGCGCTGCATCACGCGCTGGCCGAACAGCGGGCTTTCGGCGATCAGCGCCAGGTCGTCGAGCAGCAGGCCCTCGTCCAGCGGGGCGATGCAGATCCCCAAACGCTCGTGGCTTGCGACGAAGGCCGGCCAGCCCTCGACTTCCTTCGGCTTGAGCTTGAGCCGGGCGAGCAGTTCCAGCAGCACCTCGCGGCGCCCGGCCGATTCGGCGCAGAACAGCACGCGGCCCGGGTATTCCTCGATGAAGCGGCGCAGCGCCGCCAGCGGCTCGCCGGCCTTGGCCTGAATCGCCAGATCCGGCAGCGCTTTGGCGTCGAAGCGCGTCTGGCCGACGCCGGGTTCGATATCCTCGGGGTTGACGACGATGCGCGGCCAGCTCTTCAGGCGGGCGAAACAGTCCTCCACCGGCAGGAAGATGTCGGCCGGCGGCAGCAGCGGGCGTTCCGGGTCGACGCGGCGATCCTCATAGCGGCTGCGCGCGTCGGTCCAGAAGTGCTCGGCGGCTTTTTCGATGCCGGGCAGGGAGAACACCTGGGTGTCGCCCGGCAGGTAGTCGAACAGGGTGTCGGTTTCTTCGAAGAACAGCGGCAGGTAGTACTCGATGCCGGCCGGGGTGATGCCGGACGACAGGTCCTGGTAGATCGGGCAGCGGCGGAAATCCACGTCGAAGCGCTCGCGAAAGCGTCCGCGGAAATCGCTGACGGCCTTCTTCTCCAGCGGAAACTCGCGCGCCGGCAGCAGGCGGACCGACTCGACCTTGTCCACCGAACGCTGGGTTTCCGGGTCGAAGGTGCGCAGGGTCTCGATCTCGTCGTCGAACAGGTCGATGCGGTAGGGCGTGTCGCTGCCCATGGGGAAGAGGTCGATCAGCGCGCCGCGCACGGCGAACTCGCCGTGCTCGTAGACGGTGTCGACGCAGCGGTAGCCGGCCGCCTCCAGGCGCGTGCGCATCTGCGGGGCGTCGAGCTTCTGGCCGACGTCCAGCACCAGGCTGCTGCCGAGCAGAAAGCGCTTCGGCGCCAGACGGTGTAGGGCGGTGGTGATCGGTACTACCAGAATGCCGCGGGTCAGCTGCGGCAGGCGGTAGAGTGCGGCGATGCGCTGCGAGATGATGTCCTGGTGCGGCGAGAAGACGTCGTAGGGCAGGGTTTCCCAGTCGGGGAAATGCAGCACCGGAAGATCGGGGGCGAAGAACGCCAGTTCTTCCTGCAGCCGCTCGGCGCTCTGGCTGCCCTCGGTGAGCACCAGGGTGAGGCGCCCGGCGGCGCTGGCGGCCTCGGCGATGGCCAGCGGCAGGGCGGC
>NZ_AVOF01000242.1:0-4940 GCF_000465935.2 Pseudomonas sp. EGD-AK9 | reverse complement strand
CTATCGCCGCGGCGGCGAGTCGCTGCAGCTGCCGGGGCGCGGCCGGCGCGACCTCAAGCGCCTGCTCAACGAGCTGCGCGTGCCTGCGTTCGTGCGTCCGCGGCTGCCCTTGCTGTTCGATGGCGACGAGTTGGTGGCGGTGGCCAATCTGGCGCCGGCGCCGCGTCCGGGGCGGGGCGATCTGCGCTTGCACTGGTCGCCGCCGATCGGTGATCAAGGTTTGAGCTGGTAAGGCCTTTCCGGTAGACTACGCTCCCGTCTTACTACAGCTTTTGCCGACTCCCTCAGGGAGCTTGGCGGGCTTGCCATTGTTGCTACTGATGGCGCTCCTTCGCTTTCCCCGGCGGCACTGACCGCTTAAACGCAGACTTCTAGGGTTTTTCATGACGCGCTACATCTTCGTCACGGGTGGTGTTGTTTCTTCATTGGGGAAAGGCATCGCCTCGGCTTCACTGGCGGCCATCCTGGAGGCGCGGGGCCTGAAGGTCACCATGCTCAAGCTGGACCCTTACATCAACGTCGATCCGGGCACCATGAGCCCGTTCCAGCACGGTGAGGTGTTCGTCACCCACGACGGCGCCGAGACCGACCTCGACCTGGGTCACTACGAGCGGTTCATCCGCACGACGATGACCAAGAGCAACAACTTCACCACCGGCCGCGTGTACGAAGACGTACTGCGCAAGGAGCGCCGTGGTGACTACCTGGGTGCCACCATCCAGGTCATTCCGCACATCACCGACGAGATCAAGCGTCGCATCATCAAGGGCGCCGGCGATGCCGACGTGGCCTTGGTGGAAATCGGCGGCACCGTCGGCGACATCGAGTCGCAGCCGTTCCTCGAAGCCATTCGCCAGCTGCGCGTGGAAGTGGGCGCTAAGCGCGCCATGCTGATGCACCTGACCCTGGTGCCCTACATCGCCACCGCCGGCGAGACCAAGACCAAGCCGACCCAGCACTCGGTCAAGGAGCTGCGCTCCATCGGCCTGCAGCCGGACGTGCTGGTATGCCGTTCCGACCACCCGATCGACGTGTCCTCGCGGCGCAAGATCGCCCTGTTCACCAACGTCGAAGAGCGTGCGGTGATCAGCCTGGAAGACGTCGACACCATCTACAAGATTCCGGGCGTGCTGCATGCCCAGGGTCTGGACGACTTCGTCGTCGAGCGTTTCGGCCTGGAGTGCGGCGGCGCCGACCTGTCCGAGTGGGATCGCGTGGTCGATGCCAAGCTCAACCCGGAAAAGGAAGTCACCATCGCCATGGTCGGCAAGTACATGGAGTTGCTCGATGCCTACAAATCGCTGATCGAAGCGATGAGCCACGCCGGCATCCAGAACCGTACCAAGGTCAACCTGCGCTATATCGACTCCGAAGACATCGAGAACCAGGGTACCGCGCTGCTCGAGGGCGTCGATGCCATCCTGGTACCGGGCGGCTTCGGCCTGCGCGGCGTGGAAGGCAAGATCAAGACCGTGCAGTACGCTCGCGAGAACAAGATTCCCTACCTGGGCATCTGCCTCGGCATGCAGGTCGCGGTCATCGAGTACGCCCGTAACGTGGTGGGTTGGAGCGATGCCAACTCCACCGAGTTCGACCTGGCCAGCCAGCATCCGGTGGTCGGCCTGATCACCGAGTGGCAGGACGCCGCCGGCGGCGTGGAAACCCGCAGCGAAAGCTCCGACCTGGGCGGCACCATGCGCCTCGGCGCGCAGGACTGCCAGCTGCAGGCCGGTTCGCTGGTGCACGACTGCTACGGCAAGGACGTGATAGTCGAGCGTCACCGTCACCGTTACGAGGTGAACAACAACCTGCTGCCGCAGCTGACCGAGGCTGGCCTGAAGGTCACCGGTCGTTCCGGCGACGGCGCGCTGGTCGAAGTGGTCGAGGCGCCGGATCATCCCTGGTTCGTCGCCTGCCAGTTCCACCCGGAATTCACCTCCACGCCGCGTGACGGTCATCCGCTGTTCAGCGGCTTCGTCAACGCCGCGCTGGCGCAGCAAGCGAAGAAGGCCTAAGGCATGGCGCAGAAGATCATCAAGGTCGGCAATATCGAGATCGCCAACGACAAGCCCTTCGTGCTGTTCGGCGGCATCAACGTGCTCGAGTCGCGCGACCTGGCCATGCAGGCCTGCGAGGAATACGTGCGGGTGACCGAGAAACTCGGCATCCCCTACGTGTTCAAGGCCAGCTTCGACAAGGCCAACCGTTCCTCCATCACCTCCTTCCGCGGCCCGGGCCTGGAAGAGGGCATGAAGATCTTCGAGGAAGTGAAGAAGACCTTCGGCGTGCCGGTGATCACCGACGTCCACGAGCCGCATCAGGCGGCCGCGGTGGCCGCGGTGTGCGACATCATCCAGCTGCCGGCCTTCCTCTCGCGGCAGACCGACCTGGTGGTGGCCATGGCCAAGACCGGCGCGGTGATCAACATCAAGAAGGCGCAGTTCCTCGCCCCGCAGGAGATGAAGCACATCCTGCGCAAGTGCGAGGAGGCCGGCAACGATCAGCTGATCCTCTGCGAGCGCGGCTCCAGCTTCGGTTACAACAACCTGGTGGTGGACATGCTCGGCTTCGGCATCATGAAGCAGTTCGAGTACCCGGTGTTCTTCGACGTGACCCACGCCCTGCAGATGCCGGGCGGCCGCGCCGATTCGGCCGGCGGCCGCCGCGCCCAGGTCACCGACCTGGCCAAGGCCGGCATGAGCCAGGGGCTGGCCGGTCTGTTCCTCGAGGCCCATCCCGATCCGGAAAACGCCAAGTGCGACGGCCCCTGCGCCTTGCGCTTGAACAAGCTGGAGCCTTTCCTCACCCAGCTCAAGCAGCTCGACGACCTGATCAAGAGTTTTCCGCCGATCGAGACTGCCTGAACCGCACGCAATCCGGTAAAGTGCCGCCCCAGAAAAGATCCCCCTGACCCGTGAGTCAGACTGTGTCGCCGACCCGCCCCACGGGGCGACGGCGGCCCCGCGCAGCCCGCTGCTGCAGTCTTATCGTCAAACCTTGGAGTGCAAACAACAATGGCAAAGATCGTCGACATCAAGGGTCGTGAGGTTCTCGACTCCCGCGGCAACCCCACCGTGGAAGCGGATGTAATTCTGGAAGGCGGTATCGTCGGCAGCGCGTGCGCTCCGTCCGGCGCTTCCACCGGCTCGCGCGAAGCGCTGGAGCTGCGTGACGGCGACAAGAGCCGTTACCTGGGCAAGGGCGTGCTCAAGGCCGTCGCCAACATCAACGGCCCGATCCGCGACCTGCTGCTGGGCAAGGACGCGACCGATCAACAGGCCCTGGACCGCGCGATGATCGAGCTCGACGGTACCGAGAACAAGGCCAAGCTGGGCGCCAACGCCATCCTCGCCGTGTCCCTGGCTGCCGCCAAGGCCGCGGCCCAGGCCAAGGGCGTGCCGCTGTACGCGCACATCGCCGACCTGAACGGCACCCCGGGCGTCTACTCCATGCCGGTGCCGATGATGAACATCATCAACGGCGGCGAGCACGCCGATAACAACGTCGACATCCAGGAGTTCATGGTCCAGCCGGTCGGCGCCAAGAATTTCGCCGAGGCCCTGCGCATGGGCGCCGAGATCTTCCACCACCTCAAGGCCGTGCTGAAGGCCCGTGGTCTGAACACCGCCGTGGGCGACGAGGGTGGTTTCGCGCCGAACCTGGCCTCCAACGAAGACGCCCTGGCCGCCATCGCCGAAGCCGTGGCCAATGCCGGCTACAAGCTGGGCGAGGACGTCACCCTGGCCCTGGACTGCGCCTCCAGCGAGTTCTACAAGGACGGACAGTACGACCTGGCCGGCGAAGGCAAGGTATTCAGCGGTGAAGGTTTCGCCGATTACCTGGCCGGCCTGACCCAGCGCTACCCGATCATCTCCATCGAAGACGGCATGGACGAGTCCGACTGGGCCAGCTGGAAAGTGCTGACCGACAAGATCGGCGCCAAGGTGCAGCTGGTCGGCGACGATCTGTTCGTCACCAACACCAAGATCCTCAAGCGCGGCATCGATGAGAAGATCGGCAACTCGATCCTGATCAAGTTCAACCAGATCGGCTCGCTGACCGAGACCCTGGAAGCCATCCAGATGGCCAAGGCCGCCGGCTTCACCGCGGTGATCTCGCACCGCAGCGGCGAAACCGAAGACAGCACCATCGCCGATCTGGCCGTGGGTACTGCCGCCGGTCAGATCAAGACCGGTTCGCTGTGCCGCTCCGACCGCGTGTCCAAGTACAACCAGCTGCTGCGCATCGAAGAGCAGCTGGGCGGCAAGGCTCCCTATAAGGGCCGTGCCGAGTTCCGCGGCTAAGCACTGCGTGGTAGAAAAGGGCGACGCGAGTCGCCCTTTTTCGTGGACGCTTCGTCGAACCCTTGGAACCAATGCACGGATGCAGGTACCGAAATCCCATGTCACTCATCAGTCGGCTTCTTTTCAAGCATGAACGCAGCCCCTACCATGCCGATGACTCAATCTGCGAGCCGCTCCATGCGTAGTCCGTATTGGCTGTTCATCGTGCTGGTCCTGTTGCTGGCCGGCCTGCAGTATCGCCTGTGGATCGGCGAGGGCAGCCTGGCCCAGGTCAGCCGCCTGCAGCAGCAGATCGCCGAGCAGCAGGGCGAGAACGAACGCCTGCTGGAGCGCAACCGCATCCTCGAGGCCGAGGTGATGGAGCTCAAGCGCGGTATGGAGACCGTGGAAGAGCGCGCGCGGCAGGAACTGGGCATGCTCAAAGAGGGCGAGACCCTCTACCTGCTGACCGAATGACCACGAATTTCTGGCTGGTGATCCCGGCCGCCGGCGTCGGCGCGCGGATGGCCGCCGACCGCCCCAAGCAGTACCTGCAGGTGGCAGGGCGCTGCATTCTCGAACATAGCCTGCACTGCTTCCTCGACCACCCCGGCCTGCTCGGCGCCGTGGTCTGTCTGGCCGCGGACGATCCCTACT